>JAHFFT010000004.1 GCA_023247795.1 Candidatus Omnitrophota bacterium | reverse complement strand
CATCTGATGAACGAGATCCAGCTTCTAGCCGAAGAAAAGGAACGGATCAAGATCGAATATCAACGCCAAGTGCGGGATTTGGAATATTTATTGGATAAAACGTCAGAGGCCATTTCGGATTTTACGCAATACACAAGCATTGTCTCGATTGACGGACGGGAAGACCGGATTTATTACAAAGGGACTGGGCATATTGTCGAATACGTTGACCCGCAGGATGTTTCCCGTATCAGTGATATCCTTCAGGCGCTCGAAGAAAAGGAACGGATTTTAGAGATCATCAATCAGGACATCCAGGAACGGTTTAAAATTTACATCGGACACGAGATGGCCTGCCAGCAGATGAAAGATTGTTCCTTGGCGGTGTCGCGTTATGAAATTCCGAACGGTCCGACGGGGCGCATCGCGGTTTTGGGCCCCACCCGGATGAATTATCAGCGGGTGGTTTCGGCCTTGGATTATTTTTCCGATCTTTTACGGGAGAGTTTTAAGGATGTTCCTGGAAAGTAACAAGTCTCAAGTGACAGGTCTCAGGTTATTTGAGACCTGCGACCTTCCAGTGTGGAGAGATGAAGATGACTCAACAAGATGAGCAAAAACCAATAGAATCAGAAAACGATCAGGAAAAGATCGTCGAGCTCAAAGAGTCCGAATACCTGAAATTGCTTCAGGAGCTCAAGGACCATAAAGACAAATATGTGCGGATCCACGCCGAGTTCGATAACGCCCGCAAACGGACTGAACGCGAGAAAATGGAATTTGTCAAATACGCCAATGAAGAGCTGATGTCCGAATTTTTAGCGATCCTCGATGATTTGGAACGTTCCGTTCAAGCCGCGAGCAATAAGCATCAGGATTACGACGCTTTTTTGAAAGGGATCGAGATGGTGATGGCGCATGTTCATGAACTGCTTAAAAAGCAAAATGTCACACCCATCGATGCCGTCGGGAAAAAGTTTGATCCGCATTGTCATGAGGTCTTGATGCAGCAAGAATCCGACGAGCATGAGGACGGCATGGTCATTGAGCAGTTTCAAAAAGGTTATGCTTTAAACGGCCGGTTGATTCGCACGGCCAAAGTCAAAGTGGCAGTGAATCATCGGGAGGAAAAACTCTAAGCAAATTGAGTTCCCATCATCCGAGTGGCCAGTGCCTCAGATGTTTTTGGGCAATTTTCAAATCATTTATTTCTTTCATTTTTACTGGTGACTTGGGACTGGAGACTTGGTAACTATTTAGGAGGATTAGCATATGGCAAAAGCAATTGGAATCGATTTAGGAACATCAAACTCCGCTGCCGCGGTCATGGAAGGCGGACGAGCGGTCATTATCCCGTCGGCCGAAGGGGCTGGGGTGGCATCAGGCAAGGCCTTCCCTTCGTTCGTGGCCTTTACCAAGGATGGTCAGCGTCTCGTTGGTGAACCGGCCCGTCGTCAGGCACCGATCAATTCGGAAGGGACCATTTACGCGGCCAAACGCAAGATGGGGACGAACCACAAATTCAAAGTATTTGATAAAGAATTCACCGCTCAACAGGTGAGCGCGTTCATTTTGCAGAAGATCAAGGCCGACGCCGAGAAATATTTGGGCGACACCGTCGAGGAAGCAGTGATCACGGTCCCGGCGTATTTCAATGACAATCAGCGTCAGGCCACCAAAGACGCGGCGGAGATCGCCGGGCTGAAAGCGCTGCGTATCATCAACGAGCCGACCGCGGCGTGCCTCGCGTATGGTTTGGATAAGGCCGGCAAAGAGCAGAAGATCATGGTCTTTGATTTTGGCGGAGGCACACTTGACGTCACCATCCTCGAGATGGGATGGGACCAAGAAAGCAAGGCCGCCACCTTCGAGGTTTTGGCGACCAATGGTGACAACGAACTCGGCGGGACCGATATGGACAATGTGTTGATCAGCTATATCTGTGAAGAATTTAAAAAGGAAAGCGGGATTGATCTGAAGAACGACAAGATGGCTTTTCAGCGTCTGCGCGAAGCAGCGGAAAAGGCCAAGGTTGAGTTGTCCAGCACGGTGCGCACTGACATCAATCTTCCGTTCATTACGGCGGATGCCAACGGCCCCAAACACATGAATATGTCGATTGACCGGGCCAAGTTGGAAGACTTGATCTCACCGATTGTGGATCGTTGTCGGGCGCCGATCGCCCAGGCGATGAAAGACGCCTCGAGTAAGACCGGTGAACAAATTCAGGTTGATAAGATCATCCTCGTTGGTGGTCCGACCCGAATGCCGATTGTCCAGCAGTTTGTCGAGAAGCAGGTTGGACAAAAGATCGAGCGCGGGATTGATCCTATGGAATGTGTCGCGATGGGCGCCTCTATTCAGGCGGGGATCATCAAAGGCGAAGCCAAAGAGATGTTGCTTTTGGACGTGACACCGCTTTCGTTGGGGATTGAGGTTGAAGGAGGCATTTTTCATAAATTGATTGAACGCAACACCACCATCCCGACGAAGAAAGCCCAAGTTTATTCCACGGCCGCTGATAATCAACCGGCGGTGACGATCCGGGTTTTGCAAGGCGAACGGCAGATGGCCAATGGCAATGCCGAATTGGGTCGTTTTGATTTGGTCGGGCTTCCACCGGCACCGCGCGGTGTTCCGCAAATCGAAGTTACCTTTGACATTGATACCGACGGGATTGTGCACGTCTCAGCCAAGGACAAAGGAACAGGGAAAGAGCAGTCGATTAAAATCACCGCCCCGACCAAACTTTCCGACGCTGAGATCGATAAGATGGTGAAAGAGGCCGAGAAGTACGCGGAAGAAGACCAGAAGAAAAAGGAAGAAGTGGAACTGGTCAATCACGCGAATACCGCGGTTTATGCCACGGAAAAATCTTTGCGGGATTATGGCGATAAAGTTTCTGCCGATGACAAGGCAAAGATCGAGAAGGAATTGGTTAGTTTGAAAGAGGCGATCACGGCTAAGGACCAGGCCAAGATGAAGTCGGGCATGGAATCGCTGCAAAAGGCCAGTCATAAGCTCGCTGAGGAAGTCTATAAAAATACCGCATCACAGCAACAGGCAGCACAGGGCGCGGCGGGAGGGCAACACTCTCATCAGCAGGGAGAATCTGGCCAGGCAGGCCCGTCCGGTCAACAAGACAAAAATGATGATATCATCGACGCTGATTTTAAAGCGGAGGATGAGAAGAAATAAGTCTCAAGTGACAAGTCGCAGGTCTCAAGTCTTATGTGACAATAACTTGGGACTTGAGACTTGCAACTTGCGACTTTAACAAATTTATGAAAAAAGACTATTACGAAATTTTAGGCATTGCCAAAGAGGCTACGGTCCAGGAAGTGAAAAAGGCTTATCGGTCAAAGGCCTTAAAATATCATCCTGACCGGGTTGCCCCAGAGAAAAAGAAGGAAGCGGAAGAGAGGTTTAAAGAAATTTCCGAGGCGTACGGGGTTTTGTCGGATCCTCAGAAGCGGCAGATGTATGATCAACACGGTCATGCGGGGATCGACCAACGTTATACGTCAGAAGATATTTTCAAAGGCGCTGATTTTGGCAGCATTTTCGGTGAAGGCGGCTTAGGCGATGTTTTTGAACAGTTTTTCGGCGGATCGAGTTTTGGTAGCACAGGAGGGGGTTCTCGACAGCGGGCCCGACGGGGCGCGGACATTCAATATGAAACCGAGTTGATGTTAGAGGAGGCTTTTAAGGGCGGAAATAAAAAAATCAAGGTCCCGCGCCATGAAATGTGTGATTCTTGCGGCGGGAGCGGAGCCAAACCTGGGACCAAACCAAAGGCTTGCCATACCTGCAATGGCAGCGGACAAGTTTTTATGTCGAGCGGATTTTTTCGCATGGCGCAAACCTGTCCGTCTTGTCACGGTTCGGCGCAGGTGATCGAACATCCCTGTCAGAATTGCCAGGGCCGGGGCGTGGTGCGCGTGACCCGCAATATTGATGTCAATATCCCCGCGGGTGTCAGTAGTGAGACGCGTCTGCGCGTGCGCGGCGAAGGAGAGGCGGGGCCAGCGGGTTCCGGAGATCTGTACCTTTATATTTTGGTCAAACCGCACGAGATTTTTGAACGGGATGGCAATGATTTGCATGTGAACTTGCCGGTGAGTTTTGTTACCGCCGCGTTGGGAGGAGAAATGTCAGTGCCGACGCTGAATGGCAAGGTTTCGATGGCAATCCCGTCGGGCACGCAAAGCGGGAAGGTCTTTCGTCTGCGGGGCAAGGGCATGCCGGATGTGCATGGGGGTTCCCAAGGCGATGAATACGCGCGGGTGATGGTGCAGGTGCCCAATCATCTGAGCGCTGAGCAGCGCAAACTTTTAGAGGAATTTGCCAGAATAAGCGGGGAAGATTCGCAAAAGCACGAAGATTCCTTCGCCGACAAAATTAAGAAGGTGTTTAAGTAAGTCGCAAGTTGCAAGTCGCATGTCCCAAGTTACTTGTCACCTGAGACCTGAGACTTGCGACTTATCACTTGTCACTGTTAAAGGAGTTGATCTTATGCCAACTTATGAATATGAATGTGCCGCTTGCAACCATACCTTTGAGGTGTTGCAGACGATGCTCGAACCAAAGTTAAAGACCTGCCCGGCTTGTCAAAGAGATGAATTGCACCGGCTCATTGGCACGGGTGGTGGGATCATCTTTAAAGGGACTGGTTTTTACGAAACCGACTATAAGAAAATCACTCCGGCAAAAAGCGCAAGCCCGCAGGCCAGTCCATCTCCCAAAGAGGCTCCGTCCTGCGCCAAGGGGCAGTGCGGCTGTCACAGTACACCGGCAAAGCCCGCGGAAACAAAGACTTCTAATCCCTAACACGTCTTTCTGTAGAGAAAATATCTGGAAAAACAATTTTCAGTAGAATGATCTTTTGCTATGATTGAGGGCGTTAATATGATAAAAAACTGTCCTTTTAAAAGTCGCAAGTCTCAGGTCGCAGGTCCCAAGTTACTTGTCACATGAGACTTGTGACGTGAGACTTTTATAAGTAAATGAGTGAAATCAAACCATTTTCAGCTCTGGTTTACAACACCGATAAGGTGAAAGACCTCGCCAAAGTCATGTGCCCTCCTTATGATGTTATCTCTAAGGATAAGCAGAATGATCTTCACAGCCGAAGTCCCAATAATTTTATTTGGCTTGATCTGGGCAAAGACCGGCCTGGTGATAATAACGAGAATAACAAGTACACCCGGGCCAAGAAACTCTTTGACGAGTGGTTGGCGCAGGGAATTTTGATCCAGGATGATAAGCCGTGTCTTTATTTTTATCGTCAGGAATACCGGGTGATGGGAGAGCGGCACAGTCGCATGGGTTTTATATCGCTCATGAGAATCCCGGATGAAAAGGATGCCAAGATTTTTCCCCATGAAAACACCCACGCGGCCGCCAAAGAAGATCGTCTCAAACTTTCATTGGCCCTTTCGGCCCAGCTGTCCTCGATTTTTGTCTGTTTTTCCGACAAGAAGCAAACCGTTGAAAAGATTTTTTCCAAACACATCATTCTGCAAAGGCCCTCTGTTGACGTCGAGGATGATGACGGGGTCAAGCATATCCTTTGGCGTTTGGACAGCGCCGATTTGATTCAGCAGGTGGTCGATACGCTTGATGGGCAGCCCCTGTTCATTGCTGACGGACATCATCGTTATGAGGTCGCACAAGAGCTGCGTAAAATCAAAGTCGCGCGTTCCGGCAAGAACAAAGATGCCCCGTACAATTACGTGATGACCTATTTTACCAATATGGATTCCCGGGATCTTAAGATTTTTCCGATGCATCGGATCGTAAAAAAATTTCCGAAACCGCTGGACTTTTTAGAGCAGCATTTCCGAGTGGATAAGATTAAATCCAAGGATGATCTCGTGGTCATCTTGGCAAAAGCTGGTCAGAATGAACACGCCTTTGGCCTTTGCAAGAAAGATGAAATCTTGTTATTGAGGTTGAAAAATAAACTTTTGATCGATCAAATCGTCAGCGCAGGGTCTTACGCGTATAAACGTTTGGACGCCAGTATCCTTAAATATTTCATTTTTGACCGTCTTGGCCTGCTTTCAGAAGACATCATTTACACGAAAGACCACTATGAGGTTATGGATATGGTTGCTGATGGCCGGGCCGATGCCGGCTTTGTCATGAATCCGGTGCGGATTGATCAGCTTCGCGAAATCGCCCTCAATGGCGAACGTATGCCCCCGAAGACCACCTACTTTTACCCCAAAGTATTGTCTGGACTCACCGTCTATAAGATGGCATAATTGTTCAAAAAAAGGAAGCCAGCTGATGTTATTTGGGAAGAAGAAGTATACCCTCGTCAATATCAAAAAGAAGAACATCCCGGAAGGCATTTGGTCGAAATGCCCGGAATGCGGTCATTTGACCTATGTCAAACAGCTTTCGGCCAATCTCAAGGTCTGCCCCAATTGCCAATACCATAACACCCTCAATTCGTCACAGCGCGTTGATTTATTGATCGATAAAGGGACTTTTGTGGAATTTGATAAGGATTTGGGCAGTTTGGATCCTTTGGAGTTTAAGGGGCCGAAGGGTTATGGCGAAAAATTGAGCAGCGACCAGGAAAAGACGGGTTTACGGGATGCCGTGATCACTGGATTGGGGAAGATCAACGGCCGGGAGGTCGGTATCGCGGTCACGGATTCGCGGTTTATTATGGGATCGATGGGTTCGGTTGTTGGAGAACGGATCACCCGGATGGTTGAGCGTTCGACTAAGGCGGGATATCCGGTCGTGATTGTTTCCGGGTCCGGGGGCGGGGCGCGTATGTATGAAGGGGTTTTCTCTTTGATGCAGATGGCCAAGACCTGTGCCGCTTTGGCACGGCATCACGATGCTGGGTTGTTATACGTTTCTATATTGACGGACCCGACCATGGCTGGGATCATGGCTTCGTTTGCCGGTATCGGCGATGTGATCATTGCCGAGCCCAAAGCCTTGATTGGTTTTACCGGCCCCCGGGTCATTGAACAAACCATCCGCCAGAAACTGCCGGCCGGATTTCAGCGCTCCGAGTTCCTTTTGGCGCACGGCCTGATCGACATGATTACGCACCGCAAAGACATGAAAGAGACTCTGGGCCGAATACTCAATTACACGAGCGTGAATAAATCCATTGCGTGAAAAGAAGATTTTTAATAGAATGAATTTTTATTTAAGGGGCTAGTTTCTGGAAAGTAACAAGTCCCAAGCACCAAGTCTTAAGTTGCAAATGACTTGCGACCTGCGACTTGACACATGAGATTTGATTATGGCACAAGTCAGTCTTCGAAACGTTTATAAAACTTACGGCAATAATGTTACGGCCGTTGATAATGTTTCCTTAGGGATTGAGAATAAGGAGTTCCTGGTTCTCGTCGGACCTTCAGGCTGCGGAAAGTCCACGACCTTGCGTATGATCGCCGGTCTTGAGGAGATCTCGCAAGGCAAGATTTGGATCGGCGACCGGCTGGTCAATGATGTCCCTGCCAAAGACCGTAATATCGCGATGGTCTTTCAGAATTACGCCCTTTATCCTCACATGTCGGTTTTTGAAAACATGGCCTTTGGTTTGAAGCTGCGAAAATATCCCAAACCGGAGATCATCCGTCGGGTCAATGAAGCCGCCGAGATATTGGGGATCAAACAATACCTTGAACGCAAACCGCGCGAACTTTCCGGCGGCGAACGCCAGCGCGTGGCCTTAGGACGGGCGATCGTCCGTAAACCATTGGTGTTCCTTTTTGATGAACCTTTGAGTAACCTCGACGCCAAACGACGCGTGCAGATGCGCACGGAAATCCATAAACTTCGGTTGCGCCTGCAGACCACGTTCATTTACGTGACGCACGATCAGATCGAGGCCATGACCCTGGGCGATCGGATCGCGGTGATGAAAGACGGAAAAATTCTGCAATGCGCCGAACCCATGACGATTTATGATAAGCCGATCAATAAATTTGTCGCCAGTTTTATCGGAACACCTCCGATCAATTTGATGGAAGGCCGGATCATCAAGCAGGAGCGCCGGTATTATTTCGATGAAGGCAAGTTTAAGGTGAGGCTCGTCGATGAAATGGTTACGGTCATGGCACCCTATGAAGGCAAGCCGGTCACGATGGGGATCCGCTCTGAGGACATTTATGATAAGCTGTTTGTCTCGCAGGCCTCACCCGACAATACCATTCAAGCCGCCTGTGAGGTGATCGAACCCATGGGGGCGGAGGTGTACCTTCATCTGAACACCGGCAAACATCCTTTCATTGCCCGGGTCGGGGCCCATGACCGGCCAGAAGTCAATCGCGATATGGACATTGTTTTTGACATGAACAAGGTGCATTTTTTTGATCCAGAGACAGAGATTACAATCGTATAACTCGCCGTCATTTCTCGCCGTCACACTTTTATTTCCCCTTACTGGGTTTTTTATTTACGGGACCTATTTTGATTCAAGTTTTTTTGTGAGTCTCGCCTGGGCGCTTGCCTTATGTGTCGGGATGATGATCGCTTTTCATTTGCGGCTGCTGCACGTGTTTTCGTCATGCGATTTGCAAAAGCAGGACCATGTGGAGCGCGGCAATCTCCTTCAGGAAGATTTGAGAAAAGAACAGCAGATCATCAATGCTTGCCGGGTAAAAATCGTTAACTATTATCAATTGAAGAATGTGGCCGAAAGACTCTCATCGAGCCTCACTTTGCCAGACACCACCAAAACATTGTCTGATCAGGTCAATCAATTTTATGGCCATGATGATCTGACGGTGATTCTCTATTTGTTCCATTCCAAGACCGGGGAGCTTGGCATTTCCTCATCGCAAAAAGGACAATGGGAGATCAACATCAAAGCCAAAAAAGGAGACCTGTTCGATCAATGGATCGCGAAGACCATGAAGCCGCTTTTGGTCGAAGACATCCGCAGTGATTTTCGTTTCGACATTTCCAAATTCAAAATGGAAGAAGACCGCCGGTTAAGATCGCTCATGAGTGTCCCGCTCATGATTGGCAGCAAGGCGATCGGAATTCTGCGGGTTGACAGTTCAAACGAAGAGCATTTCTCGAATGAAGACATCCGTTTGTTGAGCACGATCGCGGACCTAGGCGCGATCGCGATTGAAAACGCGCAGCTTTATGAACGGGTCCAAGACCTGGCCACACACGATAGCTTGACGGGATTGCTTTTGAAACGTCAGCTCTTGGAGCGGTTGTCGCAAGAAATGAGTCGGCAGTTGGTCCGTAAAAAGGACTTAGCGTTTTTGATGATCGATCTTGACCATTTTAAGCGGTATAACGACACCTTCGGTCATATCGCCGGAGACATTGTTTTAAAGACCCTGGGCACGTTGCTGACAGAATTTTTTCATGACCCGGGAAATTTGATTTTCCGTTACGGCGGAGAAGAATTTTCAGTCCTCCTGACGGATTGCCCGAAGAAAAAGGCCATGAAATTGGCTGAAGAGTTTCGTCAGAAAGTGGCCGAACAAACGATCGTCCTGCGACGGGAAAAAACCAAAATAACCGTGTCCATCGGAATCGCGAGTTTTCCCGAAGATGCTCAGCTCAAAGAGGACTTGATCCAAAAGGCGGACCAAGCCCTTTACGTGGCCAAGGCCAAGGGAAGAAATCAGGTTGTGGAAGCGTAGATGCATTTTTTTATGACAATACTAACATTGTTTTACGTCGGACTGGTTTACGCAGTCACCAAGTCCATTGCCGGTCAGATCCGTCGGCAGGCAAAGGAAAGTGTCGCCCAGGCCGTCGAGAACAATCAGCTGTTGAAGGCGGAATATGAATCCCTGGTTTCTTTGCGTAAGCAGGCTGAGGCTGAGGCCGGCAGTATTTTCACCCTTTACGATCTGACAAAGGAAATCACCAAGACCTTTAACGAGGAGGAGGCCTTTCAGATCTTTCAAGCCAAATTGCGGGAGAACATTGATTTCGAAAAATGTGTTCTACTGGAACGATCATCGATGGAGATCAAAGATTACAAAGCAGACAGCGGGTATACGATTTTTTATCTCAAGCACAAACGCCGGTTCTTAGGTTATCTTGCGGTTAAAGGGGTGCAGGAGAAGGACGCGGAAAAATTATCGATCCTTGGCCACCAGTTCGCGCTGGTGCTTCGTCGCATCCATCTTTATCGGGAGATTGAACGGCTGGCGACGACGGACAGTTTGACTGAGGTGCACACCCGACGGTATATCCTCGAGCGCCTGGAGGAAGAATTGGGCCGTTCGCAGGCGCGGCAGATCCAATTGTCCTTCCTCATGATTGATATTGATCATTTCAAGACGATCAATGATGAATACGGCCATCTTACCGGAGACCAGGTCCTTCGCGAGATATCGAGGCTCATTCAGGAAAACATTCGCGAGATCGACGTTGCTGGGCGATACGGTGGTGAAGAATTTTGCGTGTGTTTGCCGGATACCGATCGTGCCGGGGCACAGTTTGTTGCCGAACGTATCCGCAGTGCTGTCGCGGCATCGACCATCCAGGCTTATGACAAATCCGTTAAAGCGACCTTAAGCATTGGGCTGAGCATTTTTCCGCAAGACGGCCGAACGTCAGCGGAATTGATCGACAAAGCCGATCAGGCGCTTTATCTGGCGAAAAAGGCCGGACGTAATGCCATTTATGAGGCGGGCGGAAGCGCGAAATAGGTTCAATTCGCCTTGAATCCCCTTCCTTTTTTAGCTAAAATAAAATAAAATTTCTATATTTAACACTATCAATATTTTTACTCGTCGAGAATTCACATCGTCTTTTATGAAGAAATATGTTATCGGCATTGATGTTGGGGGAACCAATGTCAAATTGGGGTTGGTAGATCATTTGGGCTTCATTCGGGCCCGAAGTCATTTTCCAACAAAGGCTTTCCTTCGAAATAAAAATAAGTTGATCAGCGCGGTCTTACAGAATATCCAAAATTTTTTAACCTCGTACCGTCTGCGGGAAAAAGACGTCGCCGGAATCGGCATTGGTCTTCCTGGATTGGTAGATCCTGTTAATGGCGTCGTTAAATTTTTACCGAACATCCCGGGATGGAAAGACGTGCCTTTACAAAAACTGCTGCAAAAACGATTGCGGATACCGGTCCTACTCGAGAATGATGTGAACATGATCACTTTGGGAGAATGGAAATACGGTGCTGGTGTCGGTGTGCGGAATCTCATTTGCATGACGTTAGGGACTGGGGTCGGCGGCGGATTGATTTTAAATAACGCGCTTTATCGAGGGGAAGGATTCGCGGCCGGAGAGATCGGTCACATTCCAATCAACGCGAACGGACTGTCGTGCAATTGCGGAGGGTTAGGCTGTTTGGAAAGATATGTTGGGAATCACTATCTCTATCAGCGGATCAAAGAAATTTTTCCAGGTCAGTCCCTTGGGCTCGAGGAGATGTCCCGTTTGGCCAAAGCCGGTGATCGTAAGGCCTTGAGATTTTGGGAAGAAACAGCCAGGCATTTGGGTTGTGCCCTGACGGGAGTCGTGAACCTGCTCAACCCCACGCGTTTGATCATCGGTGGGGGCGTTGCCGAGAATTATCAATTGATCGTCAAGACCCTTGGTCCTTTGATCAAAAAGCGGGCCATGAAGGTCCAGGCCCGGATGGTGAAAATCGTCAAGGCCAAGCTTGGGAATGACGCGAGCATTTTGGGAGCCAAGGTCCTTGTTACCCAAAGAGGGAATTCATCTTATGCGATGTGAATTTGTTGGTCAGCGCAAATTCAATTTGATCATGGTGATCTCTTTTGCTTTTTTGACCTATCTTGTTTCAAATCTGCACGCGCAGGAAGCGAAAAAGGCCGGTGTTCCCGTCGAGATTAACGCGGACCAACTTGAATATTTGAAAGCGGAAAGCAGTGTCCTTGCCAAAGGCAATGTTATTGTTGTGCGGGAGGGCATGACCTTGACCTGCGATCAACTGCAGTACGACCGCGATACCGGCATCGGTGTTGCCGACGGAAATGTCGTACTGAAAAATTTACAAGGAAGGATTGAGAGCAAACACATGGAGTTTGATTTCAATACCAAGACTGGAGACTTTTTTGACGCCAAGATTTTTGCCAATCCGTATTATGGCGCCGGAGATAAAATTTCGAAAGTGGGAGAAAATCATATGGTCATGACCAATGGTTATATGACCACGTCCGATTTCGATAAACCTGAATACCGTTTAAAAACCAAGAAAATTGATGTTTATCCGGGAGATAAGATGGTGGCCAGGAGAATGAAGTTGATGGTGGGCAATACTCCGATCGCTTATATGCCGAGGATGACGCAGGATTTATCTGGGAAAAAGCCGTTTGTGACTTATGTCCCGGGATATACAAAAAAGTGGGGCGGGTTTTTGCTCACATCGTGGTTTTTCTATTTGAATGATAATCTACACGTGACCCTCCACACTGATTACCGTGAACGCAAGGATTTCGCGTCGGGGGGGGATATCAAATACAACACGGTTCATTTTGGCGAAGGGTTGATGCGCACCTATTACATGTATGAGCGCGACTTGGGATCGAAGCAGCATCTTATCGGTAGGCCTCGGACGCATCCCACCCCAGAGAAGGAACGATTCAAGGGGGAATGGCGGCATAAATGGGATATCGACGCGGGAACGAACGCGATTTTGCAATATTATAAAGTCAGCGATATCGATTTTTTAAGAGATTATTATAGGCTGGAGTATAAAGAAGAAGATTTTCCGGAAACCTACTTTTTGTTGACGCGTTTGTTCGCGGCCGGGACCCTTTCGTTTCGCGCGGAAGGCCGGGTCAACCACTTCTTGACTGCCGTGGAACGTTTGCCGGAGGTCAGTTACGATTTACCCAGCAAAAAACTTGGTGATACCGGTTTTCTTTTGAGCCATAAAACGACTTATTCTAATCTCAGTCAAAAATATCCTGCTCCTACTGAAAATCGTAATGAGACGATGCGGGTGGATACCAATAATGAGTTGTCTTATCCAATGAAATTGGGATTTATTGAATTGCGCCCCTTTGTGGGGGGCGAGCAAACGTATTACAGCAAGACGATTCGGAAAGAGGATTATGGTACGGTTCGCGGAATTTTTCACACCGGGGCCAATGTCAGCACCAAATTTTATAAAATTTATGATTTTCAAACCAATTTTTGGCGTTTGAACATCAATCGTCTTCGTCACGTCATTACGCCCACGATCGATTACTGGTATCAACATGATCCGACATATGAATCTTCGACGTTTTACGGTATGGACGGGGTGGATGGCAGGTCTCGGGCTCATAACATCAATTTCGGTTTAGAGAATAAATTGCAGACGAAAAGAGATAAGGAAAGTGTTGATCTTTTGCGTCTGCTTTTCGACTCGGATTTTTTATTAAAAGAGGATTTTGGAAAAGGCGGGTTTAATAATGTTGATAGTAAACTGGAAGTGACTCCATTCAAGTGGTTCAGTCTGATTGTGGACTCGCGGTACAGCACGATCAATGATAAGGTCGAGACGATCAATTTTGACACCGTGATCAACGATCTTCATGACAAATGGTCTTTGACCGTGAGTAAGCGGCTCAATTTTGCCGTGGATGATCAGATAACAACCCTCGTCGCTTATCACCCAAATAAAAAATGGGATTTTCGTTTTCTTCAACGCTATGATTTGGATACCGGAACGTTGAAAGAGCAGGAATACGGAATCACCCGCGATCTGCACACCTGGCAAATGTCGATCAATTATAATCAAACCCGTTCGGAAGGCAGCGAGATTTGGTTGATTATGACTTTAAAGGCTTTTCCTGATATGGAAATCAATTTTGGGAGGGCTTTTAATAGACGAAAAATCGGTTCGCAGGCGTCGGATTATGGGCCCTGAGACATGTGACTTGCAACATTAGAAAGGATCTCCTTATGAATATTGCGATCATTGGTTCCGGATATGTTGGGCTTGTTACCGGGGTATGTCTGGCCTCGCTTGGGCATCAGGTGATTTGCGTCGATAACGTCAAAGAAAAAATTTTGAAATTGAAAAAAGGCATTGTTCCTATCTTTGAGCCGGGGCTGGAAAGCCTGATGAGGGAGATGATGAAAAAGAAGCGGCTGACCTTTGGTTTTTCGATCAAAGAGGCGGCGCGCAAGTCGACCGCGATTTTTATTGCGGTGGGAACACCATCGAAGAAAAGCGGCGAGGCGGACCTGACCTATGTCGAGAATGTCGCGCGCGAGATCGCGGCCAGCATGGATTCGTACAAATTGATCGTCGAGAAATCAACGGTCCCGGCCGATACCGGGAACCGTATCAAGCGGACCATCATGCTCAACCTTTCCAAAAGCGATAAGACGAAAAAAGGAAAAATCGATTTTGATGTGGCCTCGAACCCGGAGTTTTTGCGGGAAGGATCAGCGATCGAAGATTTTATGAACCCCGATCGTTTGGTCTTTGGCGTTGAGTCGAAAAAAGCGGAAATGCTGCTCCGGGAAATTTATAAGCCGATCAAAACACCGATCGTGGTGACCAATATCAATTCCGCGGAAATGATCAAACACGCGTCCAACTCATTTCTGGCGACAAAGATTTCTTTCGCCAATGCCCTGGCCCAGGTTTGTGACCGCGTTGGAGCCGATATCTTGAAAGTGGCCGAGGGGATGGGGTTTGACAAACGCATCGGCCGGAGTTTTCTTAACGCTGGCATTGGTTACGGGGGAAGTTGTTTCCCTAAAGATGTCGACGCCTTTATTCGTCTCAGTGAGAAGAGTGGGTATCATTTCAATCTTCTTAAGGAAGTCCGCAACGTCAACGAACAGCAGAAGGCCGCCTTTCTTCAGCTCATTGAAGACAAACTGTGGATTGTTAAAAATAAAATGATTGGTGTTTTGGGCATCGCCTTCAAACCAGACACCGACGATATCCGCAATGCCCCGGCCTTGGACATCATCCGTGCGCTACAGCATGAGGGGGCCAAGGTCCGAGCTTTTGATCCGCAGGCCATGGATCAGGCAAAAAAGGTTTTGAAGGGCGTTGGTTTTTGCGCCAACGCTTACAGCGTTGCCAAAGGATGCGACGCGCTTTTGCTTTTGACCGAGTGGGAAGAGTTTAAGAATTTGGATTATCAAAAAATCAGACAATCGATGCGCCAGCCGCTGATTTTTGATGGCCGCAATATGCTTCACGAAAAAGAATTGTCCGACAGCGGATTTGAATATTACGGAATAGGACGAGGCCGTGTCTTATAAGGCCCTTAAAAAGAAAATCATTTCCGGCCAGGCCAAGATCGGTGTCATTGGGCTCGGCTATGTTGGGCTGCCGCTGGCCGTTGGGTTCGCGAAGGCCGGCTTTTCGGTCTTGGGCATTGATCTTGACGAAGATCGGATCTGCAGAATCCAAGCGAGGAAGAATTACATTTCCGATGTCTCAACAAAAGATTTCCGCAAAGTCATTGATGAAAAAAAGTTTTGTGTGGCAAGCCAATTTGATCTGGTTCAGCAATTGGATGTCATCTTGATCTGTGTCCCGACCCCGATCAAACGCAAATACACCCCCGATATTTCTTTCATCACCAACGCGGTTAAAAGTATCGCCCGTTATCTTAAAAGATCATCGCTGGTGATCCTTGAGAGCACGACTTATCCAGGGACAACCAAGGAATTGATTCAACCAGCTTTGGAAAAATCCGGGTTACGGGTGGGCCGTGATTTCTTTTTAGCGTTTTCACCGGAGCGGATTGATCCCGGCAATAAGCAGTATCCATTGGCAAAGATCCCGAAAGTGGTCGGAGGGATTGACGCAAAAAGCAGTGAATTGACCAAACGGTTGTATCAAAAAATTGTCAAACAGGTTCATGTCGTTTCCTCGACGGAAGTGGCGGAAATGACCAAACTTCTGGAAAACAGTTTTCGGATCATCAATATCGGCTGGATCAACGAATTGGCCATGATGTCGCATCGGCTCGGCATTGATGTTTGGGAAGTGATTGGCGCGGCAAAAACCAAACCCTTTGGTTTCATGCCGTTTTATCCAGGTCTGGGCGTCGGCGGGCACTGCATCCCCGAAGACCCGTTATATCTGGCCTGGCGGGTCAAACAGTATGGTTTCAATTCCAAGTACATCAAATTGTCTTCAGACACCAATGCGCATATGCCGCGTTATGCCGTTGAGCGGATTCAAGAGACCTTGCAGAAGCAGAAAAAAAATCTTCGGCAAGCCCGCGTCCTCGTTGTCGGAGTGACCTACAAAAAGGATGTCAAAGATTTGCGCAAATCCCCGCCGCTGCGATTGATTGAGCTTCTTCAGGCCGCAGGCGTTCAGGTGGATTTTTTTGATCCGTTCATTCCCTTTTTGGAAATAGGTCTATTGCATCTGCGATCGATCGCGTTGACCGCTGAAAAGCTTAAAAGCTATGATTGTGTGGTGGTCGCGACCGATCATACTAAGGTCAATTATTCACTCATCTTTAAGAACGCCTCATTGATTTTTGATATTCGAAACGTCTATCAAAAGCAAAAGGCAAAAAAAATATTTAGGATCTAAACCATGGCAAAAAAAAAGACAATCGTTGTGACGGGTGGGGCAGGGTTTCTCGGCAGCCATCTTTGTGATTTTTTTATCGCTGATGGATATCGCGTCATGTGTGTGGACAATTTGATCACCGGCAATAATCAAAATATCCGGCATCTTCTGCGGGACAAGAATTTTATTTTCATGAATCATAACATTTCAAAGGAACTGCGTTTGGCCGGGTCGGTGCATTACATCATGCATTTTGCTTCACCGGCGAGCCCGGTCGATTATTTGAACCATCCGATCCCAACACTCAAAGTCGGATCCTTGGGGACATATCACACCTTGGGTTTGGCGAAATTGAAAAAGGCTGTTTATCTTTTGGCCTCGACGTCGGAAGTTTACGGCGACCCGCAGGTCCATCCGCAGAAGGAAAGCTATTGGGGGAACGTGAACCCGATCGGGCCAAGGGGCGTTTACGACGAAGCCAAGCGTTTCGCGGAAGCGATCACTTTTGCCTATCATCGGTCGCATGGCATCGATACGAAGATTGTCCGCATCTTCAACACCTATGGTCCGCGGATGCGGATCAACGACGGGCGGGTGGTCCCTAACTTCATTGATCAGGCGTTAAAAAATCAGCCCTTAACGGTTTACGGGACAGGTCAGCAGACGCGGTCGTTCTGTTATTATTCCGATTTGATCGATGGGATTGCCCGGCTGTTGCATTCGAAGATCCACGGGCCGGTGAATATCGGCAACCCAGATGAATTCACGATTCTGCAATTCGCGAAAATGGTCATCCAATTCTCTAAGACCAAGTCGAAAATCGTTTATCAGCCGTTGCCACAGGATGATCCTAAACAGCGTCGACCAGACATTTCTTTGGCCAAGAAAGAATTGGGCTGGGAACCGAAAATCAAATTGGAACAGGGGCTTAAAAATACGATCCAGTGGTTTGAGAATCAAGGTAAGGTCGCATGAAAAGCGTGTCTCGAGCGAAACGTGTGACGAAAGCGGATTTGATCCAATTTGAAAAGGAGATTGGTGAAATTTTTGCCCGCGGGGAGATCCGGGCCCCGGTCCATTTGCGTGAAGGACGAGAGCAGCAGTTGATCGACATTTTTAAAAAGCACAAAATCGGCAAGAACGACTATGTCTTTGGTTATTGGGATTCGCATGAGCTTGCATTGTTAAAAGGTGTCCCTAGGAGTGAGCTCAAACAGGCAATCCTAGACGGGAAAAGCATTTCGCTGTGTTTCCCGAAATATAAAATCCTGTGTTCCGGGATCGTCGGCAGTTTGATGGGGACCGCGGTGGGGGTGGCTTGGGGTTTGAAACAAAAGCGAAAAAGGGGCCGGGCCTTTATTTTTTGCGGAGAGATGTCAGCGGAGACCGGTAGTTTTTTTGAGGCCGTGAAATACGCAACACATTTTGATTTGCCGGTGATCTTTGTGGTTGGCGACAATGGGTTGAGTGTCATGACCGATACCCGGGCGGTCTGGGGTTCGGATATCCCTTGGTTTAAAAATACCAGGTACGCTGAAAAAATCATTTATTTCAAATACAAAAATGGTTATCCCCATTCGGGGTTAGGGAAATTGATTAAATTTTAACCGACCAACCTACGAGGTCCACCTACGGGGTGGACCTCGTAGGTTGGCAAAGGGGTTGGGATGAAATATTTCGATGAGTTGAAACGAACCATGGAATGGCTTGCCAAACATCCCAAAACAATGTTTGTCGGTCAGACCGTGGCGGGACCAGGAACGTTTATGTTCTCGACGTTCAAGGATGTCGCTAAAAGCAAGACCTTAGAGCTGCCGATCAATGAAAGTTTTCAGATGCAATTCACCATTGGTCTGGCATTGGCTGGTTATATCCCCATTTCAGTTTATCCCCGGCAAAATTTCTTGCTCATCGCCACATCGGATCTGGTCAATATGCTGGACAAGATCCCCGCGATCAGTTCGAACGAACTGATTCCGAGAATCATCATCCGGGTCGCGACCGGCCCTTATAAGCCGGTTCATCCTGGTCATCAGCACGTTGGCAATTACGCCGAGGGGTTTCGTAAGATGTTTTCCTGGATCGAGGTCATTGAATTGGAAGAGCCGGAGGCCATTTTTCCCGCTTATCAACATGCCATCGAGCGTGAGGACAGCAAATCAACCTTGCTGATTGAGCATGGGAATTTTTATAACGAAAAATGAAATGGGCACGGCATCGATGGAGCATTCATCAAAGATTTTAGTTGTCGGTCATGGAGATGTTCTTGAACGGTCTTTGGTGGAAGGGTTGCGCAGCAGGGGTTTCACAAAAGTATTTTCCTCCTCAGAAAGACCACTCGATGTCTTGAACCAACAACAGGTCGATCATTTTTTTCAAAGAGAAAAGCCGGAGTATGTATTTTTAGGTTCGGTCCGTTCGGGAGGCATCCAAGCTAATCAAGAGCACGCGGGAGAATTTTTCTATTGCAATGTGATGAGCCAGGCGAATGTCATGGAGGCCGCACGTCGGCATGGAACCAAGAAGCTTTTGTACATAGGGAGTTCCTGTGTTTATCCAAAGGACGCTGCTCAACCCATCAAGGAAGAATCTTTGCTGACAGGTCCCTTGGAAGAGACTAGCGAGCCGTATGCTTTGGCAAAATTGGCTGGCATCAAACAGTGTCAGGCGTATCGTCAGCAGTATGGTTTTAACGCGATCGTGATGATTCCCGCCACGGTTTATGGGCCAGGTAGTGACACGGATCCGCAAAAGGCGCATGTCTTGGGTGCTTTGTTGCAGAAGTTTTCAGAGGCGGTTAAAGGAGATAAGGATGCGGTAACGGTCTGGGGCAGCGGCCGTCCACGACGAGAATTCCTGTTCAGCGAGGATTTTGTGGAGGCGTGCTTATTTTTAATGGAGCGGTATGACGGGCAGGATATCATGAACGTAGGATACGGGGCTGATGTCTCTATTCTGGAATTGGCGCAAACCATTGCGCGGGTTACCGGTTTTCGTGGACACCTGGAATTTGATCCGACCAAATCGGATGGAGTTTATCAAAAATTATTGGATAGCCGTAAGATTCATGGCTTGGGTTGGCGGTCAAAGGTGTCTTTGCCCGAGGGCATTGAAAGAACATATGAATGGTTAAAAAAGTGAACAGGGAAAGTTCCCCAGCGCGCCAGTTGCCCAGAGTCCCAGTTTTAGGAGAGTTATCATGAGTTTCTGGGTCGCAGGGTTTCTGGGGCCCTGGTAATAATTCTGACTGTGAGTTCAATGATGAAAATCTTAATCACCGGTGGGGCTGGATACATAGGTGCGGTCCTAACACCAACGTTATTGCAAGCGGGGCATGAGGTCACGGTGCTTGATAATTTCATGTATCAGCAAAATTCGCTTTTGGATTGCTGTCATGATCAGCGTCTACGCATCATTCGCGGTGATGCTGGTGATGCAAAAGTTTTAGCCCCTTTGCTTAGAAATGTCGACGCTATTTTTCCTCTGGCCTGTCTGACCGGGGCCCCATTGTGCGATAAAGACCCCCAAAAAGCTAAAAGCGTTATTATTGATGCTGTGCAATTGATCCTCAAGCTACGATCAAAGCAGCAAATCATCATTTATCCGACGACCAACAGTGGTTATGGAGTCGGAGAAAAGGGGAAATTTTGTACTGAGGACACCCCCTTACGACCGGTCTCACTTTACGGCCGGCTTAAGGTGCAGGCGGAAGAGTTGCTTTTGCAGGCGGGCGGGAGCATCACCTTAAGATTGGCAACGGTCTTTGGTGTCAGTCCGCGCATGCGTTTGGATTTGTTGGTCAATGATTTTACCTATCGGGCGCTGTTTGAAAAACGAATTGAATTGTTTGAGGCGCATTTCATGCGCAATTACATCCATGTGCGGGACATTTCCGCTGCCTTCCTTTTGGGGTTGAAGAATTTTAAAAAGATGAAAGATCAGGCTTACAATGTGGGGTTGAGCGACGCCAACTTAAGCAAGCTTGAGTTATGTCAGCAGATCAAAAAATTTGTCCCTGATTTAGAGATCCGTGAGTCCAAGACCGGCAAAGACCCGGACCAACGCGATTACATTGTCAGCAACGCAAAGATTGAAAAGGCCGGTTTCAAACCGCGAGTTTCCTTAGCCGCAGGAATTGAGGAATTGATCAAGGCCTTTACCGTCCTTGGTCGAGAGCGCTCCTTGCACACGGCATTGACAAATATTTAGGGACAGTCCCCTGTTGATAACATGTTTAAAAGCTTGTAAGTTATTTATTTATAAATAGTTATGTTCGTAATGTAATTTTCTTGCAATTCCCTCCTCAGCACTATATACTTACTTCATGTTTCTAATTTGATTCCTCCTTTTTCTCTCATCAATTTTCATCGTTTTTATCAAAAGGGGTAATCCTAATCACTTGTCCAAGAATTGGGAAAATGACCAATGAATGGGATGCTTTTTTTACGAAATTTTTTTTTCTGGTATATTTTCGGTTTGCTATTATGCGCGCCGCAAGCCCATTCGGCGTATGCCTCTGGCAACACTGACAATCTCTCCATCACCGTTCACGGTTTACCAGCCTCTGCCGGCCATCATTACGATCTCAATGTTTGGTCTCAGGATCGGGATTTATATTGGCAGGCCACCACATCGAATGGGGAGATTTCTGGTCAGGCCACATCGAAAAAGAACCAACCTAAGGTTGATTTTATTTTGGAAAAGACCGATTATTGGATCCTGCAGACCGTGCTTCATGAAAAAGCTAGAGTGGAAACTTCCGAAGATCAGGAAAGCGTTCAGGCTGAACAGAAAGATCCATCCGTAAATGTTAAGCATATGGTAGAGCAAGGGAAAGATTTTTTTTCCATGTCGACAGATGAAAATACTATTCTTGGCAAGATCGATCTCACTCGTTTTTACCAAAAAACCCCGCGCTTCCTCAGTCAAGTCACTGGTAAGAAGGACCTCGTTGAAACTCCGCTGGACGTAAAATCTCTGGTCTCTTCGGCGAAATCGCGCTTTTCAATACTCGATAGGAAGTTCGGTCATATTTCACGACCCGGCTTCCGTCGAGCTCTTTTACGGAAATATGATGTAGAAGAATTGGGTCTTTTGTCAGAGACTGTGACCTCGCAGGAAAAGAAAATCAGATCATATCTCGGGGATGTTGATATTGGAGAAAAGGAGGATATTTTAAACCACTATAAAAAAAATGTTTTTGACGATGGGCACAAAGCGCGAGATATATTGGATCATTGGAGTGTTGGATCTCATACGTCCCTTTTGCCAAAATCAATTCTCTATGAAGATTTGGGGTCGCTCGAATTTTACAGGGACAAGATAACGGACAAAATCGAAGAGTTGCCAAAATATTATTATGACAACAAACAATGGGAGCAAACGATTGAGATACCAACGTTAGCCGAAGGGGCCTTGCAAAATCCTTTGTTAAAAGTTGATGCGGGTCTTCAGAAAATCAATGATGTGTTTATGGATGTCGACGTTCGTCATGATGGTGCGCGGACACAGATCAGTGCTGACGGGGAGAACGAGCGATTTTATTTGCGGCAGGATCAAAATTCTTTATTGGGTTATGTGACGGACAAAGATTATAAAAGTTTTAAATTTTTCAATTTTTATCAGAACCAGGGTCGGATGACCGCCAGTTCTTCATTCTTGAAGGACACACTCTATGGAGCCTATCAGAAGGGGAACGTGTATCTGGCACATCACGACCGGAAGAGTGGACAATATCAATACCTGACCGGCGGGAATTCCGGCGGGCAAAGCCATTTGAGCTTGGGGACTTATGCTAAATATCTATACGCGAGTTTGGATGAAAATCATTTTTATTTGAGCCAGTATGACCGCGGCGAGCAAGCTTATAAAAATCTAAACCTCGCATATAAAGACCACGAGGGGACCGTTTCCATCAATTCTTCGTCGGAAGGCATTTCAGCATTTGCTCAATCCAGTCGGTACGGGGCAAGCTATGCCAATAGAGAAACCGGGAGGAAGGATTTTATCAATTTTATTAAGAATGACAATGGCCGCAGCATTGCTTTAGCAACCCCGCATGGCAAGCTCGATGCCATTTCTCTGCGCAGCGGTCTATCCGCGTTGTTTTTGACTCGCGAGGACGCTCCGTTCTTGACAGGGATTTACAGCCGCGGGCGTGAGCAAAGGCAGATCAATATTTTTAGCGACGACAAGATTTATTATGGGCGTTATCAGAATGATCAGGTATTGGCCTATCGTTACAATAAGGCAACTCGAAAGCTCGACGCCATTTCTTTCAATCCCAAAAGTTTATTCAAAGGTTTCGAGAGCCAGCAGTTCCTGTCGATGATTGATGACGCTCGGCCGTCGGTGAACCTATCCATTGTCTTGCCGGATCAAACTTCAATCAAAGAGTCTTTCGACACAATGATGGATCAAGGGATAGGAGGCTGGGCAGACCATCTTCAAAGTTTGTCCCAATATCTCGACGCCTCCTTTTTTCGAACGGGGATGGAAGAAGTTTCGGCTGGAATTATTCCATCCAAAGGAATGCTGAAGATCGATGAGCCGTGGACGTCAGACAGCGAGGGGCATCCCGCGCTGCCCAGCCAAGGGGAAGCTTTATCTTCAGGCATTGACTCAGGACATTTATTAGATTTGGGCAAAGGACTTCTTACTTTAAAGAAGGATTTTGATCCTATTGCCAACAAAAAAAGTTTTGTATTGCAGACGAGTTTGCTGGATAAGGACATCGCGCAATTTTCTTTGGAAAAATACGGTGACGTTCTTAAAGGAGCCGGGACTATATGGGATAATCAGCAATTCCAATTTGAAAAGATCCAACACGATAAAGAAATGCTGCAGGGATATCTGACCTTGTTCGGCGAGGAATTGAACGGATCGCTCTTCTTTGAGAAAGGTAAAGGGTTGTTTAAGGTCTATGGCAAGATGAACGAAAAAGAGTTTTCTTATCATGAGCAGTCGGTCAATGGAGAAACGCAAAGAGAATTGTTGTTGACCAAATCCGATGGAGAAAAGATTTTATTGGATAATTCTGAAATCAATGATTTCATCCACGGGGATCTGAACGGGGCCCTTGATGTTCTCGAAAGAGAGTTTGGCGCTGATTTGGATTTTGATTTTCATTGGGGCACGGCGGATGAGAATCACCTGGCATTCGACAGCCAAGAGCGGGCTTTTCATGCTGAGATGAATGGTTATCGTCTGGTGCTTGATATCTCCCGCGATGGATATGTCAAATTTGATTCCAATGACAACCGGCTGCATTTGCAGATGGACGCTCCCCGAAATAACACGATGCCCATTAACATCGCGAATTATAAGAACGATTTCTTTGCGTTGAATCTCGATCATACGAATCTGCGTTTTGATCAACTCGCGAATGTCTTGAGCTTGAACACCGATCAGAGCTATATCATGAAGGTCCATACGGCCCCGCTCGACGATATCAAGCAGATTGTTCAAGAAGATGTTGATCAGATCAAGAATGGCGAATTTGATTTTACGATCGCCGCGCGGGACGACGCGATCCGTTCTGTTTTGGAAGAGATTGATTTTAATCCTCGCGAACTGGCCAAAGGACGACTCAAATTCAGCGATCCCAAATGGAACAATCTTCTATTGTCATTGGCTTGGGATGTTGGTGAATTCAGTCTGACCGATGAAGACCTTATTCGTATCATCAACGCCGATGATTCGCAGCAGCTTTATCTGTTTCTTGAGGGGATGTTGGATCGGAACTTAGAAGACGCGTTGCAGCAGAAAGAACGGGTGCTGTTGTACGATATGGGGATGTCCATCCTTGAACCTAGTACAGCCTCGAACAGCTTCTCAGGCGTTGATCATTTATGGGCCCCATCTCAGGTCCAGTTTAATGAATCTTCTTCCCGGCGAATTTTGGGGGCGGAAAATCTCTTTTTGGGTTATGACAGCGGAATCATTGACGTCAATGTCCCGGTCTTGGATAAATATTCCCGTACCGCGCTCAATATGACATCGCCCGCGGATCGGTATTACGCGTATTTCAAAGACCGTCTTTTTGATTCCAGCAGTTTTGATGTGCAAATCAAAGGATTGGCCTACGCCTACCGATTTTATGACGACATGTTATTGAGCGTGCGGGACGGTTATCAGTCCCCTTTTTCTGTCAATCAATTCAATCCATCGCTTTTGAGTTACGATGTTCGTAAAAAAAACACATTGGGGCAAGACCTTAACCTAACGGCCGCGGAAAAGGATTTTGTTCCCTTTCGGAAAACGGAAATTGGTTATGAAGGCAGTTTTAAAGAGGAGGATAATAGCGTTGTGATCCCCGGGATCATTCTTGGGGGATCGGTCAAATCTCCGGGCGAATTTTGGTATACCGACGTGGATTTGATGCCCTATGTCCCCTTAGGGTTGGTGAATCATGAATTTGAAGTTGAATTCCAAGGGATTGATGGGCTGAAGGGCCCATTGGATTTTTATAAGCCCATAAATTACGCGACCGATGTCCGTTCTGGCATTCATCTCGATCCTTTCGGTCAGGATGTCCAGCTCGAGATAGGCAAGGACATCAATGAACTTATCGCCTTGCGCCCTAGCGTCACGCTATTGAAAAATTTCAAATTGGGTCTTGAGATGGAAGGAAAAGAGTTCGGGGATTTTCAATTTTTAAAATATTTTTCAGAAAGCAAATTTTTGGGTTTTCAATCACGATTTTTCTGGGAGCAGAATTTAGACAACTTGACCGATATCATCGGAACAAGCATTGAGCGCCAGGTTGGGGCACATCGATTCGATATTTCTACCGGATTGTCTAGCTGGGACAATGCTGGCATCCGAGAGACCGTTGAGAAATATGTCTCAGTTGGAGCTAACTTGAACAAGAAAGTCCGTTTGACCAGCGCTATTTTTTTGAATGATATCACCCAAAGCACTTATTTTAAAAACAGTTGTCAGTTTCAGATCGGCGGACAGGCGGATAAGCTTTTAGCTATTGATACCTTGCTTGGAAATGGGCATGACGAGCGTTCGCTCGATGTGTCCTTGAGGGCCCAATTGAATTTTTAAGATATTAAGATTGCCGTAGGCAGAGATCATCATCTATAATCCTTGCGGAAAGATTGATGCCCACCATCGCCAATGAAAAAATGTGATATCCTCTTCATCCATCCCAATGCCGCAAAAAAAATTTATCAGGATTTGAGCGAAGATTTTTCCGCGGTTGAGCCGCCGATTTGGGCTGGGATGCTGACCGCCCATTGTTTGAAGCGGGGATTTGGCGCGGACATCTTGGATTGTGAAGCCTTGCATCTGGACGATGTTGCCGCCGCCCAGAAAGTCAAGGAAGCAAATCCGCGGGTGGCTTGTTTCGTCGTCTACGGCCAGCAGCCGTCGGCCAGTTCGCAAAACATGGCGGGCGCGGTGAACCTTGCTGAAAAGGTCAAACAAGGATCTCCGGGAATAAAAATTCTTTTTGTCGGTGGACATGTGGCGGCGCTCCCTCGCGAGGTGATGGAGAATCATCCCTTTATCGACCTGGTCTGCCAGAATGAAGGGGTTTATACCATTTCTTTTCTTTTACTGACCAACCTGAATGATAAACTTGATCAGGTGCCGGGTTTGGGTCATCGAGACAACGGTCAGATCATTCTCAATCCTCCTTCGCTGATTGTTGCCAAGCAGGATTTGTCTTCCGAACTTTCCGGTGTCATCTGGGATAAGTTGCCGATGAAAAATTACCGCACCGCGCTTTGGCACGCCATGCCCAATGGTTGTGAGCGAGCGCCCTTTGCCGCACTTTATACGAGCCTCGGCTGCCCGATGAAATGTTCCTTTTGCATGATCAACATCATCAACCGTCAGGAAAATGAATATGCCGACGGCAGCGCGGTCTTTCGTTACTGGGAACCGGAATTCATCATTCGCGATTTTGAGATATTCGCGAAACTGGGGATTAAAAATATCAAGATCGCCGACGAGCTGTTTGTTTTGAACCCCAATCATTTCATGAAATTATGTGAGTTGATCATTGAACGCGGGTTTGATTTTAACATCTGGTGTTATTCCCGCGTCGATACCGTCAAAGAAAATTATTTAGCGATCCTGAAAAAAGCTGGGGTCAATTATCTGGCCTTAGGGATCGAGAGCGGCAATACCAAAGTCCGCAAAGATGTCACCAAGGGCCGCTTTGACGATGTGGACATCCGCGCGGTCGTCAAGAAAATCCGCGATGCCGGTATCAATGTCGCGGCCAATTATATTTTCGGATTGCCCGAGGACGATAGGGACAGCATGCAAATGACGCTCGACCTGGCCATGGAGATGAACACCGAGATGGCCAATTTTTATAGCGCGATGGCGTATCCGGGAAGTCCCCTGTATGGCATTGCCAGACAGCAAGGATGGAAACTTCCGGAAACCTACGCGGGATATTCTCAGCATTCTTATGAGACGCAGCCCTTGCCGACCAAATACCTCACGGCCGCGGAAGTCTTGCGTTTTCGCGATGAGGCTTGGTTAAAATATCATACCAATCCCGCTTTCCTTAATTTGTTAAAGAAAAAATTCGGACAGATTGCGGTTGATGAAACAGGTAAATCCACTAAAATCAAATTGAGACGTAAACTTTTGGAAGAAAAGGAAATCCTACGATGATCATTAGCCGCACACCCTTTCGGGTTTCGTTTTTCGGCGGAGGCACCGATTATCCCGGTTGGTTTGAAAAACACAAAGGTGCGGTCTTGGCCACCACCATTGATAAATACTGCTACATCACCTGCCGATATTTGCCGCCATTTTTTGAACACAAGTCGCGGATCATTTATTCGAAGACCGAACATGTCCAGCGGCATTCAAAGATCAAGCATCCCGCGGTAAGGGAAGTTTTGAAATTTTTGAAAATTGAGCAGGGGATCGAAATCCATCACGACGGAGACCTACCGGCCCGCACCGGATTGGGATCAAGTTCATCATTCACCGTTGGGTTATTAAACAGCCTTTATGCCTTGAAAGGGGTTATGCCGACGGATGAACAGTTGGCAAGGGAGGCCATTACGATCGAACAGGAGATGTGCAAAGAAAATGTTGGGTGTCAGGACCAGACCTTGGCCGCTTACGGTGGGTTCAATTACATCGAATTCGGGGGGCAGCATCATTTGCGGGTCCGTAAAGTGACCGCGAATAAGCAGACCCTGCAGGATTTGCAAAATCATCTCATGATGTTTTTTAGCGGTTTCTCCCGGACCGCCTCACAGATCGCCGCCCATCAGGTTAAAAATATCGCGAATAAGCAAAAAGAATTGAAATCCATCTATGACCTGACGCAAGAGGCGCTTAAGATTTTACAAAACAAAGATATGAGAGCGTTTGGAAAATTGTTGCATGAATCTTGGCAGTTGAAGCGGACGTTGTCCGAGAAAATAACCACACCGCACATTGATGAGATTTACAATACCGCCCGCAAGGCCGGGGCCATCGGTGGAAAATTGCTTGGGGCCGGTGGCGGCGGGTTTGTTCTTCTTTTTGTTGCGCCGGAAAGACAGCAGAATGTTCGCCTGAAGTTAAGAAAATTCCTAGAAGTCCCCTTCAAATTTGAAACCCTGGGAAGCCAGATCATTTTTTACCAGCCCAATACCGGCCGCGTGTCCTAAAACCTCTCACCCATTTTTTTCAAAAACGTCACAGTTTTGAGTTGATAAGATGGAATGATAGTTTTTGAGAATGTAGCCTTTCATCTCACCAAATTTTTTTTGATTCCGTTCTAATTTCAGGTAGGCATTTAGCGTCGGGGCAGGTTTTTTGGCAAGAATCGCGTAGCGAGGGCTTCGCGTCTTTAAGTCTTGCATGAGCTCTTGAAACCATTTTTCACTCAACCAGGAAAAAGAGGCATTGCCGAACCTTCCCACCTGAGGCCGGTTGAAGATAAAGCTGTAGGTCCCCAGTTCTGGAAACATAAAAACAGCTTCCTTGTCTTTGGTATGTTTTTGAAGGAACGCATTCAATTCATTCAATTCTTTGGCCTGCCAGTCGGGGACGATACGTCCGTAAACCCGAGGAAGTCCCAGGGTTTGGGCCTGGTCCCGCGGTACGTAGAATGGGAAGGGAATGGCATCATCGGAATTTTTATTGTTGAGCCAGTGGCTGAGGCAGCGAAACGGGTAAGAGCGTTTGGTGAGTTTGAGGACCGCCGTCGACAGCGTTGTTATGATCAAGGTAAGAGTAAAGATGAGAACGCCATAGGTTTTGAAGGTTCGGGGGAAGTTCGCACTTTTGTTCAGGCGAAGGTAAATTTCTTCTAGCAAAAAGAAGAGCAGGAGTTTTTCCGGTTGCAAAGACATCTCAAATTGGGCCGCCCCAATTTTACGTAAAGAAGAAAGGAATAGGGCCAATCCATAAAACCAAAGGGGAAAGACGAGGAGCTGGTTGTCAGTTAATCTATTTTTTTTATAACGCAGCGCCAGATAGAAAAATGTAAAAATATAGGCCCAGGCCGGAGAAAAATATTTGAAATCCGCAGCGGCCGGGATGAGCGAAGATAACCATTGTCGCCAACCTTGCGGATGGTTGTCGAGCAGATAATCCGGAAAGACCTGGGGCATTTGCGTGACCACGGTCAGCGTCGTTTCAATATAAGGAAGCAGGCCGTGATGGGTGAAAGCGTAAAAAATCCATGGCAACACGGGAATACAAAATCCGATCGCGAAGGATTGAATGGCGGTCAAGCTTTCCGCGAACGTTTGTTTTTTTAGAAGAAAGAAGAAGATGGGACAGCAAACGATACCCATGGCCGCGCAGAATCCGATTTCAATGCTAGTCAACGCCGCCAGTGCCGCGCTGCCACCGGCTAAGATCATCCAAAGTGGACGCCGTTTTTTTAGGAAGTAAAGAAAAAAGAGAATGGCCAGCAATCCCCATCCATAACGCATCCCGCCCCAAATATGAAAAACTACCCTTGGAAAAGTTTTTGTGACTAAGATGGGAACAAAGAGGTATAAAAGAAATCGGGTGCGGAAGATTTCCTTAGCGAGAAGAATGCAGATGATGAGGGTGATGACTGTGCCAACGTAAAAATAGGTGGATAAAATGCTGAAATTTTTTCCGAAAATGGTCATCAAGCTGGTAGGGATATAAAGTTCAAGCGGCCCGCGTAGGAGAAAAAAGTCGCGATAAGGCACTTGGCCGTCTAAAAGTGCCTGGATCCCGGGAAGATAAATCCCCCATTCAAAAATGTCCAGCTCTCCATGAAGATAGTGGGGTTGGAAGACCAGCAGGATTGTCAATAAGGACAGGAATGTAACATCCCCAAAACAAGGAACTTGTGAAAAGAAAGGAACCATCTTTTGGGAAAAGGAAGCGAGTCGATTGGTCATAATGCTCGAGAATAATTTGGTTGCTTATTAAATCTTTGTTGGTATCATAGCATAGGTGTAAAGCCGTTCCAGGCCATTTTTGAGAAATACCATGTCAAATCTCAAATCCCACGATATGTTGATCCTCTGCGGTGGTTTGGGTAAACGTCTGCGTGAGCGGATCGGCAACCAACAAAAGACCATGGCGCAGATCAAATCGGAGCCTTTTTTGAACCTGCTCTTGCGATATTTACAGGGGCAGGGTTTTAGCCGGTTCATTTTGTGTACCGGATTTGAGGCCAGTCAAGTTGAGGACTATTATAGCAAAAACAATTTAGGGCTAGAAATCGCGTTTTCGAGAGAGACCGAGCCGTTAGGAACCGGCGGGGCGCTTAAAAATGCTCAAAGATTGATCAAAAGCGATACTTTTTTTGCCCTCAATGGGGATTCTTTTTGTGATCTCGCTTATCAGGACTTATTCGCGTTTCACCAAGCCAAGCGGGCTTTGGCAACTCTGGTTGTGATGGAAGATGAGCGCCAGGACGTCGGAAAAATTGAGTTGAAACCAGATGGGCAAATCTGCTCCTTTCTCGAAAAAGAAGCGGCCAGTCAGAAAAAAAATTGCCGGCTGATGAACGCCGGGATTTATTGCTTCCAAAGAAAAATTTTTTCTCATTTTCCTGACAAGAAACCCTGTTCGCTTGAATATGACGTGTTTTCAAAATTGATCGGACAGCGATTGTACGGCCATGTGATCAAAGAAAGACTTCTAGATATCGGGACCCCGGAACGATACGAACAAGCCCAAAAAATTTTAGGAAAAGGACATCTGCTTTGAAGCCGCAGCCCCACGAGAATTTGGAAAAAAAAGTGAAGTATAAAAATCCTTTCGGCACCGTTTCGATCACCGATGAGTCCCGTCGATTGATCGATGAAGCCCTTGACATAAAAATGGTGACACGCGGGAAATACGTGCGGGAATTTGAAGAGCGTTTTGCTCAGTTGTTTGGGGTGAAGGACGCGGTCGCGGTCAGCAGCGGCACCGACGCGGACGCGTTGAGTCTGGCGGTTTTGTATGATTATGGCGCGAAGCGCGAAGATGAGGTGATTGTCCCGGCGTTATCGTTTGTCGCGACTGGCAACGCGGTTTTTCAAGCTGGGTTCCAGCCGGTCTTTGTGGACGTCAAAAGAGAGACCCTTAATATCGACGTCAATAAAATCGAGGCAGTGATCACCAAGAAAACCAAGGCCATCATGCCGGTGCATTTGATGGGCAAGCCGGCAGCGATGAAAGAAATCATGGCCATCGCGAAAAGGCATAAGTTGTTTGTGATTGAAGATACGGCCGAGGCCCATGGTGCCGAACTTAACGGTCAGTTGTTGGGGACCTTTGGGCAGATGGCGGCCTTCAGTTTGTACGCGGCGCATATCGTTACCACGATCGAAGGCGGTATTGTGATCACCAATGATGAGAAGATGGCCGGAATCCTGCGCTCACTTCGCAATCATGGCATCGTTGGTAAATTTGATTTTCAGCGGATTGGTTTTTCAGCAAAGATGAATGAACTTGAGGCCGCGGTCGGCATTGGGAACATCAGAATTTTTCAGGAGACCTTAAAGAAACGTCGTCGGAACCTGCTCTATCTGATTGAAAAGTTTGCGCGGTTTGAAGAGCAGTTCATTTTCATTAAAGAAGAGAAAGGGGAAAAGATCGGGCCGCACGCGTTTTCGATCATTTTGAGGGAAGGCCAACCATTTACGAAAGACGATCTGGTTGCCGATCTTGACGGCGCGGGGATTGACTCGCGCAATCTTTTTTATTCCATGCCGACCCAGTGTCCCGGTTATCGATTTTTAGGACATAAAATCGGTGATTTCCCCGAGGCGGAATATTGCGGCGATCATGGTTTTCATATCGGCATCCATCAGGACCTCGAATTGGACCAAATGGATTACGTCGTCGAAACCGTGCGGAATTTTTTAAAGAAACGGAAATAGCCGGTTCATGCGCATCGCGATCAATTGCCGTTCATTTTTAAAGTTGAATTACGCCGGGATCGGCCGGTACGCGTATAATTTGGTCAAGTCTTTGAGTGAATTGGATCAGCAAAATGAATATTGGCTTTACGCTCAGAAGAAATATTTCGATTTCAAACGTCATGTCCCGCATTTTGACGCTAAAAATTTTTTGGTGAAGATCGATTGGCTCGGTCAAGGCATTGACCAAACGTTGCAAACGGTTGACATTTACCATTCCCCATCACCAGACATGATCCATATCAACAAGGCCAAGGTTGTTGTTACCGTGCACGACTTGGTTTATCGGACCTATCCACAGGGACACACTCAGCAGACCATTGACACGACGGAAAAACAGATGCAGGCGGTGGTTGAGCGCGCCGATCAGATCATTTGCTGTTCGCAAAGCACGTTGAAGGACCTTAACCATTTTTTTCCGGTTGATCAACAGCGGGTCAAGATGGTGTACCAAGGGGTTGATAAAACCACTTTTTTCCCTCTTGAGGGCGAAGCGCTTGAAAAGGGAAGGACGAGCTTAAAGAAAAAAGGCATTGAACCGCCTTTCCTTTTGTTTGTCGGGACGATAGAACCGCGCAAGAACTTAAAAAATCTTTTGTTGGCTTTTTCGATTTTGAAAGAAGATGGAAAATTCAAAGGTAAGCTTGTCGTGGCCGGCATGAAGGGTTGGATGTTGGAAGGGATGGACGAGGCGGTTAAAAATTTATATTTGCAGGACAGTGTGATTTTTCCGGGGTTCGTCTCGGACGACGATTTGCGCCGCTGTTACAATTTGGCCGAGTGTTTTGTTTTTCCGTCGTTTTATGAGGGATTTGGGTTTCCAATCATTGAGGCGTTTTGCTGCGGGGCCGCGGTGGTGACATCGAATGTTTCCTCCTGTCCGGAAATCGCCGCCGACGGGGCTTTAACAGTCGATCCTTATGATCCGGATAAAATCGCCCAGGCGATAACGAATGTTATCGAGAATAGGGAGCTGAAAGTCGGCTTGCAGAAAAAAGCGCTCAAACGCGCTCAGGATTTTTCGTTCACGAAGACCGCGATAGAGACGTTGGGTGTTTATCAAGATTTATTCAAATCCTCAACGCACACCCCCGGGGTTTAACCCCGGGAGTTGAACCCCGGGGGTGCGTGGAAAAGCACATTTCATGATATGAAAATCAGCGGATTCACCATTGCCCGCAATGTGATCAAATACAATTACCCCATTTTAGAATCAATCCAGTCGATTCTACCGATCTGTGACGAATTCATCATCAACGTCGGGGATTCAGAAGATGGGACGATGGCATTGCTCAAGACCTTGCGTGACCCCAAAATCCGGATCATCCAATCCGTTTGGGACATGAATTTTGGGGCAACGGTCTTGGCCGATGAAACCAATCGGGCCTTGGCCGAATGCTCTGGCGATTGGGCGTTTTATCTGCAGTCGGATGAAGTCATTCACGAAAAAGACCATCGGCCGCTTTTAAACTGCATGCGCAAATATCTTCACGACGATCAAGTGGATGCCTTACGGCTGCGTTGGCTGCATTTTTATGGAAGTTATTACCGTTATCGGATCGATTACGGATGGTTTCAAAAGAGCGAACGGATTGTTAAAAATAGCGGGCAAGTGGAGTCTTGCGGTGACGCCGCGGGGTTCCGACGCAAAGACCAACAGCGGTTGCGACATCGGGCCACGAGTTGTCTTTTGTATCATTACGGCTGGGTGCATCCAGAAGAGATCATGACGCAGCGTCGGGTCAATGCCGAAAATATCGGTTTTGCCACACTCCGCTCGGAAGAGCGAATAGAAAAATATTCTTACGGCGATCTCAATCGATTCCCGGCGTATTTGGGAACGCATCCCAAGGTCATGGAAGAACGCGTTGCCCAGCACGAGCTCAGTCAGGCCGATTGGCGGCTGATCAATGGCAAATTTTGGTATCATCCATTCAAGTGGTTAAGGGTTCGCTATAAAACTTCTAAGCGCGGTAAAACAGCGGTTCAATGAAAAGGTTGGGATGGAAAAAGTTCTTATCATCAATATTTATGGTATCGGCGATGTTCTCTTTACGACCCCGTTGATTGAGAATTTGAAAGCGCATTCGCCAAAAATCCAAATCGGTTATTTGGCGAATCGCCGCGCGGCCCAATTCCTCGAGCGACATCCATCTTTACATAAGGTTCATGTTTATGAACGCGACGAATGGCAGTCCATACAACAAAAATCAAAGTTCCAGTATTTGCAAAAGATTTTTAATTTGGTTCAGGACATCAAAAGGGAACATTACGATTTGGTGATGGATCTTTCGCTCAATGGCTTTATGGGTTTTTTGTCTTTTGGGGCAGGCATCCCGCGGCGAGTGGGATTTGATTTTCGTAATCGCGGCCGTTTTTTGACAAAGAAAATTTCGTTCTTTGGCTACGAGAAAAAGCACGTCGTCGATTGCTATCTTGATCTTTTGCGGGAACTCGCCGTTCCGATCCAAACCAGGCAGATGAAATTGCCTTTGGCGAAACAGGACCAGGATTGGGCGGAAAGTTTTTTGATCAAACATGGTGTTGGGCGCGGGGAGCTGGCGATGGCTGTTTTCCCGGCGGGCGGGGCGAGTTGGGGTCATGATGCTTTGTATAAACGCTGGGCACCGGAGAAATTTTCTCAGCTCGTTGATCAATTGATTGAAAAATACCATGCCCGGATTTTTTTGATGGGCAGTGAGAAGGAAAAAAAACTGCTGCAAGGGGTTTCTGATAGAATGGCCCATCGGCCGGCCGCGGTTTGCGCGGAAAATTCTTTGCTGCAGACTGCGGCCATTTTAGAGCGCTGTGATTTGGTCATCACCAATGACGGCGGGCCGCTGCATATGGCGGCCGCTGTCGGCACCAAAACCGTTTCGATCTTCGGACCCGTTCCCGAGCAGGTGTACGGTCCGTATCCGCCGGAAGGACACGCGGTGGTTACCAGCAATATTGCCTGCCGGCCGTGTTACCGTCATTTTCGTCGGGCGAGCTGTGATCACATCAGTTGTTTAAAGAACATCGAAGTGAAAGATGTTTTGGAAAAAGTGGAGCAAATATTGCAGTCTCCAGTTTCAAGTGACAAGTCTTAAGTTCCATGTCACAAGTTACTTGTCACTTGAGACTGGAGACATGTAACTATTAAAGAAAGGTTGGTTTTTCATGAAAGTTCCGTTCATTGACTTTCGTCCCCAATACGAGACCATCAAGACCGAAATGCATAAAGGTCTCAATGCCGTTTTTGAAAAGGGCAATTTTATTCTTGGAGAAGAGGCCCAGGATTTTGAAAAGGATTTTGCCCGCTATTGCGGTTGTAAGCATGGAGTGGGCGTTAACTCCGGAACTGACGCGCTATATCTGGCGGTGTCGGCTTTAGACATCAAGCCCGGCGACGAAGTGATTTTGCCGACGTTTACGTTCATCGCCACAGCGCTTTGTGTTTCTTATACCGGAGCTAAGCCGGTGTTTGTGGACAGTGAACCGGAAACGTATAATCTGGATCCTGACGGTGTAAAGAAAGCCATTACCAGTAAGACGAAAGCGATCATCCCCGTCCATATTTATGGTCAAGCCGCGAATATGAAGGAAATCAACGCGCTGGCCGCGAAACGAAACATTGCGGTCATCGAAGATGCCTGTCAGGCGCATGGGGCCACGTATCAAGGGAAAAAGGCCGGGTCGTTGGGGCAGGTCGGTTGCTTTAGTTTTTATCCGACGAAGAGCCTGGGCGGATTTGGCGACGGGGGAATGGTCGTGACCAATGATCAGAAGATTTTTGAAAAAGTGACCATGCTGCGCGATTATGGCCGGAAGAACCGGTATGAACATTCGATCAAGGGATATAATTCGCGTTTGGATACCGTGCAAGCCGTGGTCCTCGCCGAGAAGTTGAAATATCTGGATGAATGGAACTGCCTACGCAATAAAGTCGCTGAGCGGTACTTCAAAGGATTAGGAAAACTGCAAGGTAAGGTGGGCCTGCCGAAAATCAAATCTGATCGCAGCCATGTCTTCCAGACCTTTGCCGTGCGGCTTAAGAAACGCGACAAGATCATGGAAGAAATGAAAAAGCGCGGGATCGACGTTCTCATCCATTACCCAATCGCGCTGCATCTGCAAGAGGCTTACATCGACGCTGGATACAAAAAAGGCGATTTGCCGTTTGCCGAACAGCTTTGTGAAGAGGTTTTATCATTGCCGATGTTCCCGCACATGAGCCAGGAACAAGTGGATTATGTTTGTCAAACGCTGGCCGAGTTGGTGTAAAAAGTAAGATCGAAAGACTGGGAACGGCCCCTTCAGGGGCTGTCCCCCAGATTTGAAAAAACTTCCTATTTCCATTGATCCCGCCATTGTTTTTCAATTATACTTATACGGGTTTGAGCGCAATTCCTCGCTGACCCCACGTCCATAAAAAAAGCTTGACAGCGTTTGATTTTAGAGAAAGGCAATGAAATTAGTCTTCCTAGATCGCGATGGTGTCATCAATAAATTCCCGGGAAACGGCAATTACGTTACCCGTGCTAAGGATTTTCATTTCATCCCTGGCTCGCTCGAGGCCATCCAGCGTTTGACCCAGGCTGGTTACAAGATCGTCGTGATTTCCAATCAGGCTGGCATCGAGAAGGGTGTTTACAGCCAGAACAAACTCAGCCAGATTACGATCAAGATGTTCCGTGAAGTGGAGAGGGCCGGCGGCAAGATCGACCGGGTTTATTATGCCATTGCCCGCGGCGGACAACACTGCGATTACCGTAAGCCAGGCATTGGTTTTATTCGTGAGGCCCTGCGGTCGATGAATAAAAATTTACGGTCGGCTGGAAAAACTTATTTTGTCGGTGATACCGAGACCGACATCCTTGCCGGACATAATGCCGGTTGCAAGACGATCTTTGTTCTCTCTGGACGCGAAGATCGTCGGTATATGCGAAAATGGAAAGTCCATCCGGACACCATCACCAAAGACCTTTTGGAGGCCGTCAAAGTTATCCTCGATGGCAACGGTAAACCGGCGCCTCGCAAAAAAACGTCCCGTCCGCTTCTTACCGCAAGAAAACCCGTAAAGTTTGCGAAGCGAAAATGAAAATATTGGTGATTCACGCAACCGCTGGTGCCGGCCATCGTCGAGCCGCTGAGGCCATTTTTGCCGAACTCAAAAAACAAGGGTCCCATGATGTCCGGATCGTCGATGCGCTTGACCATACCTGCAAAGGGTATAAACCGTTTTACAGCGGTTCCTACACGGTGATGATTTCTCATTTCCCTTGGATTTGGAAAGTGGTGTTTGAACTGTTGGATCAAAAATGGTTTGGGCCGGTTGTCAGGTTCCTTCGACGGACGCAAAATTCCGTCATGGGTTTTGGTTTGCACAAGTTTTTGATCAAAGAGCAGTTTGATCAAATTTATTCAGCCCACTTTTTTCCCAACGAAGTGGCTTCTTATTTGAAACGGAGCGACAAAATCCATTCGCAAGTCATAGCGGTCATTACCGATTTTGATGTCCACAGCATCTGGGTGTCAAAGGGGATCGATTTCTACGCGGTGGCTTGCGACCGGACAAAGACAAAATTGCAGCTACTGGGGGTCGCGGCTGGTCAGATCAAAGTCACCGGCATTCCGACCGACCATCGCTTCGCGGAATCGGTCGATGTTTCGGCCTTACGCCGCCGTCTGGGATTGCAGCCCGATGTTTTTACCGTGCTGGTAGCGACGGGTTCCTTCGGCATCGGCCCGATTGATGAGGTGATTGAAGCCTTGGACGGGTTTCAGATCATCGTGGTCTGCGGACACAACAAAAATCTTTACCGTCGGCTCGGCCGCTGGAAAAGAGAGCTTGTCAAAGTGCAGGGTTTGGTCGACAATATGGACGAACTGATGAAAGCCGCTGACGCGATGATCACCAAGCCGGGTGGTTTATCCATTTCCGAAGGTCTGGTCTGCGGACTGCCCTTGATATTTTTTAGCGCCATTCCCGGCCAGGAACAGCACAACGTTCAAATTTTGAAAGAATATGGCGTCGGTCTGAGCGATGTCCCGATAGATAAGATGGCAGAAGTGCTGCGACGCTACCAGGTCTCTCAATCCGAATTATCCGCCGTTAAAGAAAAAATCGCTGTTCTTGCTAAACCGCATGCGGCCAGAGATATCGCAGCATTCGTCACAGCATCTTAACCAAATTCAACCCGCATTTGAAAATGAACAATCGCATCGCCCAAGTTGTACTTGGATTGCCGGTCGAAGGGCCGTTTGATTATTTTTTGCCGGAAGCGTTTCGAGACAAAGTCAAAGAAGGGCAGCGGGTTTATGTTTCGTTTGCGTTCCGTAAAACGATCGGTTACGTGATCGGTTTGCGGAAACAAAGTCCCATCAAAAATTTAAAGCCGGTATTGGCACTTCTCGACGAACTTGATCCGGCGCTATCTGCAACACAACTCACCTTGGCAAAAACATTCAGTGATTATTACGGTTGCTCCTGGGGCGAGGCGATTGAAAGCAGTCTGCCCGCGGTCCTTCGACGCAAAACGGTCTCAAACTTTGCTGCTCGTCGGGATGATCCGGTTCCCCAACAGCAAGGAGAAACCATTTTGTGCCATGATCAGCAGGGTGATGGGCGCTGGCCAGTTGTTTTAAAAAAATCAAAGATGCTTTGGCGCAAGGCCGGGGCGTCATTGTCTTGGTCCCGGAAGTGAATTTGATTGAAAGTGTCAAATCCATGATTGAAGGCGCGTGCGCCGTAATCGCCGCGGTGATTGATAGAAAGTTGAAACCCAGCGAAGAGTTGGTGCAGTGGACGAGCATCAAAAACGGAACATCAAGGGTCGTGGTGGGGACGCGTTCCGCGGTTTTTGCTCCTGTCGATCAATTGGGGTTGATTGTTATGGATGAAGAAGACAACAGTGCCTACAAGCAGGAGCAATCTCCACGCTATCAGACCCGGGACGTGGTTTTTATGCGTCAGAAATTCGAGGGATGTGATGTGGTGTTTGTCAGTCCCTGCCCTTCTCCTGAATTGTGGGGGATAATTAAAAAGAAAAAAATTAGCGTCGAGATTTTTTTGAATAAGCAATGGGCTGATACCACGATCGTTGACCTGGCGAATTATAAACCGCGAAAAGGAACGTATTTGTCTTACCCGATGATCAATCACATTGAAGAAGCGTTGGCCAACGACGGTAAGGTGGTGGTTTTTTTTAACCGTAAGGGGCCGCGGGAAGAAACCCGTAACGATCAAATCAAATATTTTTATCCACCGGCTGCGGGTTCTGACCAGGAGCGGCGTTTGCAGAATTGGCAGGCCAGTGTGGTCAAGGTCGAAGCCGACTTGAAGAAATTTTTTCCTTACGCGCGAGTGGCAAGGTTTGATCAGGAATCTGCCCGGTTTCCTGAAGAGGCCAATGTGATTGTGGCAACACAAGCGGTTGTGAAACATTTGCGGCGTATTCATCCGCGTCTGCTGGCCGTGTTGGCGATTGATTCAGAGCTCAATCGTTTTGATTTCCATTCGGCGCATCGGGTCTTCAGTCTGCTCATGCATTTTCGTCAGGTGGCGCAGAAAAAGTTGGTGATCCAGACTTATCAGCCCCAGGAATATACGTTGGCGTCGGTGGGGAAGGCGGATTTTGCGGGATTTTATCAACAAGAATTGAAACACCGTCGGAACTTAGGATTTCCGCCATATCAACATTTCATTTCTATCCAGCTTCGAGGAAAAAAAGAAGATGTTGTTGCTGATTTAGCCAATCAGCTATACGCGGCGTTAACTTCATGTTTGACCAAGCAGGAACAGATCTTTGATCCACAAGCGGTGGGTTCCTTCAAGTTGCGTAAACAGTATCGGTTTTCTATAATGTTAAAGACCGTGTTCGTGGAGAAGTTGATCAAGCGGATCCGGCCGGTTATTCGTGGGTTTAAAAATAAGAAAGGTGTTATCGTTACGATCAACGTGGATCCGTAAATGTGGTGTGGGGACCGTCCCTTTAGGGACTGTCCCCACACTAGATGAGAATGGATAGGAGAACATGAAAATCATTTTTTTCGGCAGTGATGATTTTGCAGCGGTCAGTCTGAAAAAGTTGATCGATTCAGGGCAGAAAATCGTGGCCGCAGTCACTCAGCCGGATCGGCCCAAGGGCCGTGGGTTGAAAGTAACAGCGTCCGTGATTAAGGTTTTGGCCCAAGAGCAGGGGATGGATTGTTTGCAGCCGCCGGATTTCAGCGAACCAAAATGGGCCAAACAATTGCAGTCTTATCAAGCTGATCTTTTCATCGTGATTGCTTACGGCCAAATTTTGCCGGGCCGGATTTTGGGCATACCGCGGTTGGGAGCGATCAATGTTCACGCGTCTTTACTGCCAAAATATCGCGGGGCAGCACCGATCAATTGGGCGATCCTAAAAGGTGAAAAGGAAACCGGTGTCACGGTGATCCAAATGAACGAGCAGATGGATGCCGGGGATATTGTTTCGCAGTCGAGTATCGCGATCCAAGAAAATGATAACGCGGTCACGTTGAGAACAAAATTAGCTGTATTGGGAGCAGACATCCTGCTTGATGCGGTAACTGCTTTTGAAAAAGGGCAGGTTCGACGAAAGAAGCAAGATGATCGTCAGGTCAGCTTAGCCCCAAAGTTAACCAAAGAGCTGGGATTGATTGATTGGCGGTTACCGGCCGCACAGATCCATAACCTGGTCCGCGGCCTTGTCCCGTGGCCTTCGGCTTATACGTATTGGGAAGGCCGGCAGCTTAAGATTTTAGAGACGGAAACGAGCAAAGGCCTAGCGACGAGCAAACAAGCCGGCGAGGTCATTGAGGTCAATGAGGGCGGGGTGATTGTCCAAGCCGGCCGCGGCGCCTTGTTGATCAAAAAGGTCCATCTGGAATCGGCAAAACCAATGGAGATCAGGACATTCATTGCCGGCCATAAAATATCCGTGGGTACTGTATTAACCAACCCCCGGGGTTGAACATGGGGAGTTGGACTCCCGGGGTGTGGTCCCCTGTTGCCCCGGCGCAGAGAAAATAATTTGCACGCGCTTTCCCTTATGTTATAATCACAATTTCTCGTAGGTTCAAACCATTAAATTTCAATAAGAATAAAAGTTATCAGGACGAAGGAGGATTCAAAATGGCGGTTAAGATCGGAATCAATGGATTCGGCCGGATTGGCCGATTGGTTTTTCGTGCCGCGGTCCAGCAGGGGAACGTAGACGTGGTCGGGATCAATGACCTTTTTGACGCGGAATATTTGAGTTATATGCTTAAGTATGATTCGACCCATGGAGCGTTCAAAGGCGATATCAAAGTCGAAGGCAATGTTTTGATTGTCAACGGCAAAAAAATCAGGATCTCATCGGAAAAAGATCCCGCTCAGCTCAAATGGGACGCGGTGGGTGCGGATTATGTGGTTGAGTCAACGGGTTTGTTTACAACAGTTGATGAGGCCAAAGGGCATTTGGCGGCCGGGGCCAAGAAAGTCATTATCTCAGCTCCGTCGAAAGACGCGCCAATGTTTGTTATGGGGGTCAATGAAAAGAGTTATCAGTCAAGCATGAATGTGATTTCTAATGCTTCTTGCACGACGAACTGTTTAGCGCCGGTGGCAAAAGTGTTGAATGACAACTGGAAGATCGTTGAAGGTTTGATGACAACTTGTCATGCCGTGACAGCAACGCAGAAGACCGTTGATGGCCCGTCGAAGAAAGACTGGCGTGGCGGCCGTGGGGCGTTTCAAAATATCATCCCTTCGTCGACAGGGGCGGCCAAGGCCGTAGGCAAGGTCATTCCGGAATTGGATGGCAAACTGACTGGGATGGCGTTTCGGGTTCCGGTGGCTGACGTTTCGGTTGTGGATTTGACCTGCCGGTTGGAGAAACCTGCCAAGTGGGATGACATCAAGGCCGCGATGAAGAAGGCTTCCGAAGGTCCGATGAAAGGGATCCTCGGTTATACCGAAGACGCGGTTGTTTCCGGCGACTTTATCGGGGACAGCCGCACATCGATTTTTGATGCCGACGCAGGAATTGCTCTCAATGAGCGTTTTGTTAAAGTCGTTTCCTGGTATGACAATGAGTGGGGATACAGCAATAAGGTTGTTGACCTCATCAAATATGTCGCGAGTGTGAAGTAGGGTTTCAGCAATAAGGACATCTCGGTTAGCATTTTAATAAAATAGCCGGTTGTCCCGCTTAGGCGGGGTGGCCGGCAATTTTTTTATTGTTCCTCCATACAAATTTCTATCAGCAATATTTTATGGACAAGTGTCGCCGCAACATATAGGATACTAAAAATACGCAATTAGTATTTTACGTTAATTATGAAGGGGGCGGCGATGTCGAAAGATTTAACCCGCGAACGGATTCTGGATGCCGCGATGGGCCGGATGTTAAAGTTCGGTTATCGCAAGGTGACGATGGATGAGATCGCTCAGGATTTGGTCATGAGCAAGAACACCATCTATAAACATTTCACCAGTAAAATCGAAATGGCCGAAGCCATTTTCGGCCGGTTAGAGAAAGAGATTAACCACGAACTTTCCTTAATAGAGGAAAGTCACAAAGACCCGGTTGAAGTCATTTCCAAAAATATTTTTTTTCTACAACAGCGGTTAGCTCCCTGGTTTGAGCGTTTTTTAGGAGACATCAAATCCGAATTGCCGGATTTGTGGACGCGCTTTCTCAATTTTCGCAACGAGAAGATTTTCGAAATTAAAGCCTTGATCGAAGAGGGGATCAAAAAGAGAAAGTTTCGCAAGATCAATTCAGCCTTGGCTGTAAGGATGTATATGGGGGCGATTGATCAGGTTCTTAATCCGGAATTTTTGGAGAAGGAGCGGATTTCTTTCGCCGATGCTCTGGAGGGGGTATTGGACATTTGGTCAATCGGAATACGTTCGAAAAAATGAAAGGATAGATGAGATGAAATTTTTGAAAAATTTTAAAATTTTAATAATTTTCATGTTACTGATCTGGACCAGGCTATCGTTAATTTGTGCCGATGATAAACCGGAATTCTCGCGATGGAATTTTAAAATGACCGGTGAAGAGCGATTTCGTTATGAGTATAAAAAAGATTTTGATTTCAATCAAAGCCGCAAAGACAATGGCAGTCAGTTCTATCACCGTTTTCGTTTGGGCGGCTTAGCGAGTTTAATGGATGAATACCTCAAACCCAAGGCAGATATTTTTTTAGAAGGATTGGATACCCAAACGGGTGGCTATCAGATTAAAGCGGCCGCCAATCAAGTCGACGATTTTGATTTGCATCAAGCTTACGCGAACCTGCACAATATTTTAGGCTCTGATTTTGATATTAAGGTCGGTCGTCAGGAATTGAAATACGGCAAGGGGAGATTGATCGCCGCGCCTGTTTGGGCTAATCGCATCCGCGCCTTTGATGGAGGAGTGCTTCATTATCAAAACGTTGGTTTGTGGGCGGATTTGATTTATGGTCAGGATGTCAAATACGATGATGATAAATTCAATAATTCTCGGTCGGAAGAATTTTTAACTGGGATTTACAGCGGATATCAAAAGCACAAGATGGCCCCGCTGGTCGAGACTTATTTTTTGGAGATGAAAGATATTAAGGGAAGAAATGACATCCAGCGGTATACCGCCGGAGCGAGGCTGCAAACCAATATCGCGGAAGGTGCCGTCCTGGATATTGAAGTGCCGTATCAATTCGGTCACACCGGATCGGCAACCGTTATGAAGAAAGAGATTAAGGCTTACGCGTTTCATGCGGATGTGATAAAAAGTTGGGAAGCTGTTCAATGGAAACCTAAGATGATGGCGGCTTATGATGAGGCCTCCGGTGATAAAGATCCCAATGACAGCGTCAATAATACTTTCATACCATTGTATCAATCCACCCATGAACTTTATGGGCTTTTAGATTTTTTTCGCTGGCAAAATATGCGGAATCCGGAAGTGAGCATGACATTCTCGCCAACAGAGAAATTCAAGTTCACGCCGCAAGTCGATTTTTTCTGGCTTAATAGCAAATTTGATTCTTGGTATAACTCATCAGGAACAGCCGTGCGTTCAAAAACCAGTGGCGATAGAGGGTATTTTGTCGGTTCTGAGCTCTCTTTACGCGTGTATTACGATCTTAATAAAAATATCAAATGGGAATCCGGTTACGCGCATTTCTTTTCCGGTGAATATGTGAAAGACAGTGGCGCGCATGATGACGTTGATTGGTTTTATTCACAAATGGCTTTTAAATTTTAAAATAACAGAGGATCATCATGAAAATCAAATCATTTGCGTTATCGGTTTTTTTTATTTTATGCTCCTCGGTGTATGCCTTTGCCGGGGATCTGACCGTTGCCGTGGCCGCCAATGTTCAATACACGTTTGAAGAACTGAAAGCGGAATTTCAGAAAGAAACAGGGATTGCCGTAAAGCAGATCATTGGATCATCAGGCAAATTTACGGCACAGATCGAAAACGGCGCGCCATTTGATATTTTTCTGTCCGCGGACATGGATTATCCGCAGACGTTAGAGAAGGAAGGTCTCACGTACAATGCCCCGAAGATTTACGCTTATGGAACTTTGGTGCTTTGGACGATGAATGGCGTGGATCTGTCAAAAGGGATCAAGGTCCTCGGTGATCCCACCGTCGGGAAAATAGCCATTGCCTCTCCTAAGACCGCGCCCTATGGGCGTCAAGCCGTTAACGCGATCAAATATTACAATCTTTATTCGAAGGTCAACAAAAAATTTGTTTACGGTGAAAGCGTCGCGCAGACGAATCAATTCATCATGTCCAAAGCCGCTGATGTTGGCGTGACAGCCAAATCGATTGTGCTGGCCCCCAACATGAAGGATCAGGGGCAATGGATCGAAATCGAAAAGGCCGCTTATGAACCGATCGCGCAGGGTGTTGTCATCCTCAAACAGGCGCGGAAAGGAAATTTGGAAGACGCCAAAAAATTTTTTGATTTTCTTTATTCCAATGCGGCCGGAGAAATTTTTAAAAAATACGGTTATGTTTTGCCACAATAAGCGTGAATAATAGGGGTCAGTGGGATTTTTTATAATTCAACCCGTAGAGGTTAGCATGAACAAACTCAAAGGAAAAATTAAGGACATCCAATCATCAGATAACATCTCGATCATTCATGTGGATGTTGAGGGAGATGTTTTTAGTTCCATCGTTTTGGAAGGAAAGATGGGAGGCGCGAATTACAAAATCAAAGATGCCGTGACGCTGCTTTTTAAGGAAACTGAAGTCGGGATCGCAAAAGATTTGACTGGCATGATCAGTTTCCGAAATCGCTTTAAATCCGTGGTCACGAAAATAGACAAAGGCCCGATTTTAGCCAAGGTCACGCTTCGCTATAGAAGTCACACGATTGAGTCGATCATCTCAACGCAATCCGTGCTGCAAATGAAACTCAAAGACAAAGAAGAAGTGGAGTGGCTGGTTAAAACCAATGAAGTGACATTGATGAAGAACCCCGCATGAGCCTTGATTGGAACCCACTGATTCTGACATTCAAATTGGCATTGGTGACGACGGTCATTCTGATGCTCATCGGGATTCCGCTTGCCTATTGGATTGCGTTGACCCGCAGTAAATGGAAATATGTCATCGAGCCGCTCGTCAGCATGCCGCTGGTGCTGCCGCCTACGGTGTTAGGTTTTTATATCCTCCTTTTTTTTAGCCCACGCTCGTTTTTAGGAAGTTTTCTAGAAACATTTTTTCATATCAAAGTCGTTTTTACATTTTGGGGATTGGTGATTGGATCGGTGTTATTCAGCTTACCGTTTATGGTTAATCCCATTAAAGCTGGCTTTCAGAGTTTCCCGAAGTCTTTAATTGAAGCTTCTTATGCGTTGGGAAAGTCGAAAAGGGAAACTTTATTAAAAGTCATTCTCCCGAACATCAAACCGGCTCTATGGACGGGGATCGTGATGGCCTTTGCCCATACCGTTGGAGAATTCGGTGTGGTTTTGATGATTGGCGGAAATATCCCCGGCGAAACACGGGTGGCGTCCATCGCGATTTTTGGCGAGGTTGAAGCGTTGAACTATACGACCGCCAATTTCTATTCGGGTGTCTTGTTTTTAATTTCCTTTGGAATTTTATTTGTTTTGAATGTTGTCAATAAAAAAGATTTCAAGGTCATGTCATGATAAAAGTAAGGGCCAAGAAAAGTTTGCTGACAAGTCACGGCCCAATGCGGCTTGCGGTGGATTTTCAGATAGCCGATAAGGAATTGATAACCCTTTTTGGCCCATCGGGCGCTGGCAAGACAACGATTCTGCGAATGATCGCGGGTTTGACCGATCCCGAAGAGGGGTTCATCCAAGTGGAGGATGAAGTCTGGTTTGACAGCGACAAAGGCATCAACCGGCCTGTTCAAGAAAGGCAAATCAGTTTTGTTTTTCAAGATTACAATCTTTTTCCGAACATGACCATCCTGGAAAATTTGCGGTACGCCCTTAAAGACAAAGAGGAAGAGGGGATGATTCAGGAGTTGTTAGAAATGGCGCGGCTCACGGAACTGAAAGATCGCAAACCCGACACACTTTCTGGCGGGCAAAAACAGCGGGTGGCGTTGATCAGGGCTTTGTTAAGGAAACCAAAGATTTTTTTATTGGACGAACCGCTTTCCTCCTTGGATTTGGAGCTACGACTGAAATTGCAGGATGAAATCCTCGCTCTTTATGAGCGTCTTAAGATCCCAACTGTTTTTGTCACACATGACTTGAGTGAAATTTTTAAAATTTCCAGCCAAATTTTTATTTTAGAACAAGGGAAGATCAGTCGTTCCGGCAAACCAAGCGCGATTTTTGGAGAAGAGGCCTTGAGCGGCAAATTCAAATTTGTGGGGAATATCCTGGAGCTCAAGAGGGAAGATTTCCTTAATATTGTGACGGTCCAAATCGGAAATCATTTGACGAAGGTTGTCGCGACCGAAGATGAAGCGAAAGATTGGCATGTCGGTGATCGCGTTCTGGTCGCTGCTAAGGCTTTTAATCCGATCATTATGAGAATATGAAGGCCCGTTGAAATTTTGAGAATGCGCAAATTAACTCATCAGGAAATTGTTGACCGTCAGCAGCACCGAGCAAAGGAAAAGGCCATTCCGTTAATTGTTGTTTTGGATAATATCAGAAGCCTACACAACGTCGGTGCCATTTTCCGGACCGCTGACGGAGTGGGAGTGGAAAAACTCTGGCTCTGCGGGATTACCGGTTTTCCTCCCCAGTCGCAGATTACGAAAACTGCCCTCGGAGCCGAAGACCGTGTTCCCTGGGAGCACTCCCACGATGTCCTTGCCGTTGTGAGGTCTTTGAAAGACCAAGGCTACGCCATTATTGCTTTGGAGCAGACTGAGCAAAGTCTTAATTTTGATCAGTTTGAAGTTCTTTTTCCGATCTGTCTGATTGTTGGCAATGAAATTGAAGGGATCTCACTGGAACTCCTCTCCCTTTGCGATGGTGCCGTGGAAATCCCGATGGCCGGTGCGAAGAATTCGCTCAATGCCGCGGTTGCCTTTGGGGTCGTGGCGTATCAGATCCGCTCGCAGTTTGCGAAGCTTGGGGACTGACCCTTTAGGGTCTGTCCCCTATGAGTTATCCGTATTTTGCTCCCGAAATTTTTCACTTCGTCGCTTGCTGAATTCGCCTTTCATACGATATACTACTCTTGCAAGCACGGTATAAATCATGAAACCTATCTCAGAATATATGACAAAAAGTATCATCTCGGTCGTTGATGATACTCCGCTCATCGAATCGCTCAAACTCATGCGCCGAGAGAAAATCGGCGCGCTTTTGGTCAGGGATCGCCAGGATGAGCCCATCGGTATTTTTACCGAACGGGACCTCTTGGCTAAACTCGATGTGGCCAGACCGGAACGATTGAAGGACACCATGATGGCCGACATCATGACCAAAAACCTCATCACTGTCGAACACGACGAGAGTTACGGTGAAGTTTTGGAATTGATGCGGCAGAAAAATATCCGTCATCTGCCGGTCACCCAAAATGGTGCGATCGTTGGTATGGTCTCGTTGCGGGACATCATGCGCCGCTACCAGGAAAGCCTGGAAGCCTTACTTGCGAAACGCGAAACCCAGCTTTTGGCGAACATCGAAAAGATCCGTGAGTCAGAAGAAAGATTCCGGACGATTTTTCATAATTCGGCCGTTGCGATCACCTTTGCCGATGAAAAGGAACGGATCGTCGCCTGCAATAAGCTGGCCGTGAATTTATTGGGTTTTGAAACAAAAGAATTGCTCAACAAGACGGTCCGTTCCTTATATCCTCCCGAAGAATGGAAACGGATCCGGTCTTATCAAATCCGCCAGTATGGGAAAGACCGTCATCTGGAAACGCAGGTTTATGATAAAGACGGAAATTTGATTGATATTGACATCTCCATCAGTGTTTTGAAAAATCCCGACGGTGAAATCACGGGATCGATCGGTATCATGCGGGACATCCGCGAACGTAAGCGCTTGGCCGCCAAACTAGATCAATCGCTGCGGGAGCTGGAGAACATCAAGTCGGGGCTGGACCAGCACGCGATTGTGGCGATCACTGACCCGGCGGGCAAGATCATTTATGCCAATGATAAATTTTGTGAGATCTCGCAATACAGCCGCAAGGAACTGTTGGGCCAAGATCATCGGATCATCAACTCCGGATATCATCCGAAAGATTTTTTTCGGAATTTATGGAAGACGATTGCCAACGGAAAAGTCTGGAAGGGAGAGATCAGGAATCGGGCAAAAGACGGGACGTTTTATTGGGTTGACAGCACCATTGTCCCTCTGCTCGATGAGAATGGACAGCCTTTCCAATATGTTTCGATCAGAAGCGATATCACCAAACGTAAAGGATTTGAAGATGAATTGAGGACGTTAAATAAAAATTTGTTAACCAACGCGAATGCTCTCAAGGCCATGGTTCAGGAGCGGGAAAGGGCGTATCGACAATTGAAGGAAACGCAGCAGCAGATGATTCAAATCGAGAAAATGGCGACGATCGGAACCTTGGCCGCCGGGTTCGCTCACGAAATCAAAAATCCTTTGGCGGTGATCATGCAGGGCATGGAGCGGTTAGAGAAAGCGGCGATCAAAAGGAATGAAGAAGAGGAAATGCCTTACATCAAAATCGTTAAAAGCGCCTCACAGCGGGCCAATGATGTTGTTACCTCGATCTTGAAATACTCCCGTTCTTCGCAGATGGATATGAAGCCCGTCGACATTTGTCAGGTGATCCATGAATCGGTGTCTTTGATCCGCAACAACGCGCAATTGAATAATGTTCAGATCCACGAAAGCTGTTCCATTGCCCAAAAAATTGTTTACGGGGATCAGCTGATGCTTGAGCAGGCTATTTTTGATTTGATGGCCAATGCCATTGACGCGATGCCGCGGGGCGGTGACATTGAAATTGTGGTCGGTCATCATATCCCAAAAAAGGGATCGCAAGATCAAGGGCAGGTAGTCATCAAAATCAAGGACACTGGTGAGGGAATTCCGGAAAATCGTCTTCCGAAGATATTTGATCCTTTTTATACGACCAAGGAACCGGGCAAAGGAACAGGCCTGGGGTTGAGCACGGTCTATTTGATCGTCGAGCGGCACCATGGGCACATCAGTGTTGAAAGCAAGATCGATAAAGGGACGACGTTTACGATCACCTTGCCGGTGGAAGATCAAAGTCTGTTACAGCCGGCAGAGGATGAAACGAGAGCGAAAATTTAACAATCATTCAAGGAGGATATTTATGCCGGAAAAGAAAAAAATTGTTATGATCGACGATGAACCAGACCTTTGCCTTATGGTGAAAGGAAACCTGGAAGATACCGGAGGGTTTGAGGTCGTGACAACGTCAAACGCGTTGGAAGCGGAAACACTGGTTCAGCGGGAAAAGCCGGATATTGTCCTTGTGGATGTTGTGATGCCGGGCCGCAGAGGAGATGAGGTCGCGGCCATTCTTCGAAAAAATCCGGCAACAAAAGACATCCCCATTGTCATGGTGAGCGGTAAAGGGGAGATGATTTATAACAAAAAAAAGGACGAATTCAAATGGCAGCCGAACAATCCCATGACCAAAGGCCGGGGAAATCTGCCGGAAGCGAAAGGCGCGGATGCTTTATCCGAGGCTTACGGCGTCGATGACTATGTCTCCAAGCCTTTCACGACCGAACTGCTTGTGGATGTGATTAAGGGAGTTTTTGAAAAGAGAAGAAAAGCCAAACAGAAGGCAGAGGCAGAAGAACTTTAATAAATTTTTCATTGTTGTCCCAATTGACCCGACGACCAAAAAGAAGAGTTCTTGGCGCTGATCGGCTGCACGCGAAGTGTTGTCGAGTTCATGTTCCAATCTCTTTCCCGTAACAGCGATGGTCGGCATTCCGCACATATGGCAACTAAAGACAACTTATTAAGCATCAAGCTTATCGGTTGGAGCATCATTGTTTTCAATCTCCTCATTTTGGTTCTGCATTTTCAGCCCGATGACAGTTACTGGCAGAAATATCGCAATTTCATCGCCATGGGCGCGGTCTTCCCTTTGGATTTTATGGTTGGCTATTTGAAAGAGGACGCCACCTCGTACTTGATTTGGATCTTCATGGCGATCAGCTGCGGCGCGGGCATTCTCAGATTGAATGCCGTTGCCCGGTCATCATTCATCGTCATGTGCATTGTCCATTTTGTTGTTCTGATTTTTTTGGCGACGATGAAATGGGGGGATCAACATTTTTTAGATTATTTTTTCCGACTTTATTTTAATTTTGTCGTGCTTTTGACGTACGTCGGGTTTTTAACGGTCCCCGAAGTATTGGAAAAATTTCGGTCTGATTTTGATCGAAACCGCTGGCGGGCTTTTTTAGCCCAGCTTCGTTTTAAGCCCATCGGTCTTCCTGACTCTAAAAGTTATTTCAATCTTGGACTCGCGTACGCTCGACTGGGCCAGCACCAGGACGCAGTCGCTGCTTTAGAAAAGGCCATTATGGTTAGTCCGCAAGAGGCCAGTTTTCATTATCATTTGGGAAAAATTTTTTATGAAAGCAAAGCCTTTCATAAGGCGGTTGAACAATTGAAGAATGCCATCGGAATCGATCTTGTTCATTGGCAGGCTTATTACGCGTTGGGTCTAGCCTATCAGGCCTTGGGCTGTGATCAAGAGGCACAAGATTCCTTCCGTAAAGTGATTCATTTGAACCCGGAACAAAGCGATGCCTACAAACAAATCGGTTTGATTTACAATAATCTTGGCCGCTATGAAGATGCGCTGCAAGCCTTTAATAATGCCTGCCGATTGGTCAAGGACGATGAAATCTATTTCCATATGGGTCAGCTTTATCTGGCGAAACTGGAACGATGGGAAGACGCCAGGGAGGCGTTGCAAAAGGCCGTGAGGGTGAAGCCGACAAATCAGGAGGCGCAGTTTCAGTTAGGCATGGCCAATCTTAAGTTGAAGCGGTTTAAGGATTCGGTCCGTTGTTTTAAAGAAGTTCTCCGTCGGAACAGCGATCATAAGCAGGCTCATTATCATTTGGGATTCGCTTACGCGATGCTCAAAGATCATGATTCGGCCAGACGGGAATTTAAATATTTGCAGCAAATCGACCCCGAACTCGCGGACATGCTTTTGTTGTTGATGAAATAGGGGCCATCCATTAAGATGAGCACTGTTAAGGCTGAGGGAGTCCTTCTAGGACAACCTTCGGCTCATTTCCGATTTGAACAATCCTTCCTTCGTGATTGATGAATCCTTCTTCGGCAAAAATTTTTGAATTTCCAGAAATCCGCATGGTTGAGGCCTCGGCCGGCTCGGGGAAGACTTATGCCTTGGCCCAGCGCTATGTCCAGCTGTTATTCCATCCCTCGTTTGTCGCCGACCCCAGGAATTTTCAGACGCTGCTGGCAGTCACGTTCACCAATAAAGCCGCCTTTGCGATGAAGGCCAGGATTCTGCAGCTGCTCAAACGGATCGCTTTTCAGGATTTGAGTCCGGTCGAGGAGAAAGACATTTTGCGTTCGATCGGCTTGAGTCAGGTGCAGGCCAGTAAGATCGCTTTTCAGATGATGGAATCGATCATTCATCACTATCACTATTTTCAAGTCCAGACGATCGACAAATTGATCAATTCCTTTCTTCTCGGTTGCGCGTTTAAGTTGGGGTTGACAACGCATTTTCAGATCCGTAACAATGCCATTGTCTATTTGGAACAGGCCTTGGACAGTGTCATTGATCAGGCGCAACACCAGGAACCATTGCAAAAGTTATTCCGACATTTTTTGCACAATTACCTGTATTTGGAAAATCGCGGCAACTGGTTCCCGAAAAAGGATATCCTGGCCATCCTTTATTCTCTCAATCAGCTAAAGAATGTTTATGCCCACGACTTTAAAAGATCGCCTTTTGCTCCAGAAGACCTGATTAAAAAAAAGCGTCTGATTTTGTCAGCAATGAAAAAACTTTTCGACCAGCTTCCTGAGGAAACCAACGCCAGTTTCCGAAAGGGCATTGAACAATTTTTAAAGAAGCACGAACAGTCTTTCGATATTGACAGTGTTTCCGATTATTTCGCGCGAAGTGAAATCCCTCTAAGAAAAGACGCGAAAGTCCCTTCGGAACTTGATCGGTTATGGGCTCAGATCCATCAGCATTTGATCGAGCTGTGCGAAGAGGAAGCGGTGTCATTGTTTGATCCTTATCTTGGGATTTTTGAGCCGGTGCACCAATCGCTCTTGCAGATTTGCATGAAAGAGGATGTTGTTTTCCTCGACGAACTAAACCGAAAAGCGCGTCTGCTCTTTGAGCAAGGGCAGCTCAGTGTTGAAGAATTGTATTTTCGTCTGGCCACGAGGTTTCGCCATTACCTATGGGATGAATTTCAAGATACCAGCCGTTTGCAGTGGAAGAACCTTTACCCTTTGATCGAGGAGTCCCTGGCCGCGGCCGGTTCTTTGTATTATGTTGGCGATCGCAAACAGGCGATCTATGATTTCCGCGGAGGAGACGCCCGGCTGTTCGACGAGGTCACTGAATCGTTTTCCTCAACGCAGCTGCATCGCGAAGTCTTAGTGAAAAACTGGCGGAGCCAAAAGGCTGTCGTGGAATTCAATAATCAGATTTTTTCAATTATAAATTTAAAGCGGTTCATTCAGGAAAAGACCAATCATGAGGAAAGCAAAAATCGAAGCGCGTCTGCCATCCAATTCAATGAGACAGATTTTAAGCGGTTGGAGCAGGTCTTTCAGCACGCTCAGCAAGAGGTCCATCAAGAAAAGCTGGATGGCTATGTTCAGTTCGAATTCATTGATATCGCGAACAAAGATGAGCGCGATGAAGTCATCCACGAGAAATTGTTAGGATTGGTCAAAGACTTGCATCAGCGCTATGTTTATCAGGACATGGCGGTCCTCACCCGCAGCCATGCTGAAAGCGAGCAGGTGACCCATTGGCTTTTGACGCAAGGGATTGCCGTCGACTCGGAACGGACCTCCAGCATTCGGGAAAATAGCATTATTTTGGAGTTGATCGATTTTTTAAAATTCTTAGATTCACCGATTGATAATGCTGCGTTCATCTCCTTTATCGGCGGAGAAATCTTTGCGAGTGTGACACAACAAACGAAAGAGTTCTGGCACGATTTCATTTTCCAGCTTCGGGAACGGTCACGTCAAAAGGAATCCTTTTATCACTACACCGAATTTCGCCAGCAGTTTCCGAAACTGTGGGAAGCATACTTTGACGAATATTTTCGCAACATAGGTTTGTATCCACTTTATGAAATGATCGTCAGCATTTATCACCGCTTGGGGGTGTTGCAGCGTTTTCCCGGAGACCAGGGCTTTTTGATGCGTTTTTTAGAACTGATCAAAGAACAGGAGCAAGAACATGCCGATATTTCGTCATTTCTCAAATATTTTGAAGGATTGGATGGTGAAGAGCTTTATGTCCGGATTACAGATCGGGACGCAGTTAAAGTCTTGACGATCCACAAGGCCAAGGGTCTGGAGTTCCCGGTTGTTATTTTGCCGTTTTTGGGGATGAAGGTCCAGGTGGGTTCGCGGACTGAACAGCAATACTCTTATGTCACGGTGTCCGATGGTCAGCAAATCCAACTGCTGCGTCTCAAAGAAAAGTATTACAAATTTTCTGACCGGCTTTCGCGGATCTATCGTCAGCAGTATTTGGACGCCCTTTTTATCGAATTGAACAATGTTTATGTAGCACTCACCCGTCCGCAGGAAGAACTTTATGCCTTTATCCCGCAGCGAACTGGACAGAATTTAAATTTTCTAAAGTTTTTAATCCCGCCGAGCTGGTTTCGCCACGGTCAACCCGGTACCGCGATTTTTAAAAGCAAGGAGGCCAAGGCCGAGCTGATTAAAATTCCCCAGGCGCAATATCATGACTGGATGGAATTTCTACGCGATGAATTTGTTTCCGCAGGTGAACTTAAGAACCGACGGCAGCGTTTGCATGGACAGCACATGCATGCCCTTTTGGCGTTCATTGGGAATTTGCACGATCGTCCGCTCATCGAGATCTTACAGGAATTGAAAGCACAGGCTGATCTGCAGTTTTCAGAAACGGACATCATTGACCCGGTCATGGACCGGATTAAAAATTTTTTGCAGGACAGCCGCGTAAAACCGTTTTTTGATTTGGCTGAAGGCCAGGTTTTTTGCGAACAGGAGATTGTGAACAGCTATGGTCATACCAAGAGGCCGGACCGTATCATCGTCGGAGCAAAGGACGTCTTGGTCATTGATTTCAAATGGAGTCTTGATCAGCAGGGACGGAATCAAGCGCAGGTTTTGGAATACATGAAGATTTTGGCCGAGCTTTATCCGCAAAGGACCATCAAAGGATTTCTGGTTTATTTGGACAGTTTTGATGTGGAGGCCGTCCATGAATGACGTCCATACCTTTTCATTTTGTGAATCTTTTCTCGATCAATTGATGGAGTATCTCGATGAGCATTATCTCTCAACGGATCGAGAGTTGAATCGATTGGCCATTGTCTTTGGTGGCCGTCGGCCAAACCTTTTTTTAAAACGGAAACTTGCTACTCGACTGAAAAAGAGTTTTTATCCGCCCACGTTTTTTTCCATCAATGAGTTCATGGCCACCATCGTACGCAAAAGGGAAAAGTTCGGTGTGCCTTCGGATTTGGAGAGTTGTTATCTGTTGTATCAACTCGCGATAAAATTGACCCCGAAGGTGATTGCCGGGCGTCAACGCTTTGCCCAATTTTTACCCTGGGCCAAAGAAATTTTGGCTTTCATCGAGAGTCTCGACCTAGAAAATATCGATGATCAAAAATTAAAGACAGTGGAATCAGTCGCACAGATCGGTTACGAAGTGCCGGCGGACTTAAATGAGCTGCTTTCGCATATTGTCATTCTGCGCCAGGCGTATCATCAGGAGATGTTCAAGCGAAAGCAATTCTCGCGTGGTCTGCAATATTTGCGTGCCTCCCAGATCAGCCGAGATTGTGATTTTACGGAAGAATTCAAAGAATTTGATCAAATTCTGATCTGCAACTTTTTTTATTTCAATCGCTGTGAAGAAGAAGTGATCAAGAAGTTAAGAGCGCAGAAGAAGGCGGTTCTGTTTTTCCAAGGTGATCAGCGCAAATGGCAGATCTTTGATCGGATGGCAAAGAATTTTTCCTGCCCCATCCTCGAGGGGGATGAGCCACAGCGGCCGGGTTTTCAGCTGAAGATCTATGAAGGTTTTGACAGCCATTCGCAGGTCGGGATCGCACGAGAGATCCTCAAAAAGATTAAGAATCCAGAGGAGACCGTCATTGTTTTGCCGACCCCGGATTTGGTGACACCTTTGGTTTCTGAGATCAGTCATGTGGTGAAAGATTTCAATATTTCCATGGGGTATCCCTTGCAGCGCAGTAGTCTATACTCGCTCTTTACACTCATCTTCAAAGCGCAATTGTCAAAAAGGAACGGCAAATTTTATTCCCGGGATTATTTGCAGGTTTTAAGACATCCGTTTATCAAGAATCTGAAACTCACCGGTGACGCGGCGGCAACGCGGATCGTGGTCCATAAGATCGAGGAGATTTTGACTGGTAGTGAACGGTCGTCGCTCTCCGGTAGTCTGTTTTTGGATCTTGAGGATATGCTCCGTCTGGATGATCTGTATCTTTCGGCCTCGGAAATGCTCGACCGTCTGCAGATCTTAAGCAACCGTGAACATCTGGAAAAACTTTTGGCAGAATTGCATGAACTTTTATTTCTGGCCTGGGGCGAGATTAAGAATTTTGGTGATTTCACCAGCCGCTTAGAAAATTTTTTAGATACCCTCGTCGGACAGAGTTATCTCCAGCATTTCCCGCTCAATCTCAATATTGCCGCCCGGGTCTATGATGTGATTGAGGAATTGAAACAGGCCAGCTTTCGCAATGAACCATTCTCGTCAGAACAGATTTTTCAGGTCTTTCAAACCAAATTGGAAAGTGAACGAGTCCCGTTTCAAGGCTCCCCGCTGAAAGGACTGCAGATTTTGGGGTTGTTTGAGACCCGTTCGCTCAATTTTGAGAATGTGATTGTCTTAGACATGAACGAAGGGCGGCTGCCGAATCTCACACTTTATCAGCCCCTCATCCCGCGTGACGTGATGATTAGTTTGGATCTCAACCGCGTTGAATTGGAAGAAGAGATCCAGCGCTATCAATTCATGCGTCTCATTTCCTCGGCAAAGCATGTGCACTTGATCTACCAGAAAAATAAAGAGAAAGAGCGTAGTCGTTTTATTGAGGAATTGATTTGGGAAGAACAGAAATTCCAGAACCGTCTCGACGCGGTCGAAATAGCAACGGTGGGTTATGAAGTCATAAGCCGGCCGCAAAAAAAGGAAATGCGAAAAACGCCGGCGATGATCGATTTTTTAAAAAGGATGTCTTACTCTGCCTCCAGTCTCAACACTTATCTGAACGATCCTTGGGAATTTTATGAGCGCTATGTTTTGGGGATTGAGGAGCAGGACGATTCCCTTGATGAGCCCGAGGCCAGACACGTGGGCACGTTCATCCATGAGATTTTGGAGCAGAGTTTTCTGCCGTTCTTGAACAAACAGCCACTCATCGATGAGGTTTTCCGTCAGCGCTTGATGAAAAGTTTTGAGCATAAATTCGTCGAGACCTTTGGCCGGAGCATGAAATCAGACAGTTTTCTGTTAAAGGCGGTCATGGAAGAGCGGCTGCAGCGCTTTATGGACCATGAGCAATCCAGTCCTGAACGGCGCGTCGATAAAATCCTGTTTCTGGAGCATCGCTGTGAGGAAAAAATCGAGTTGTCAGCAGGCCATATCAAATTCAAATATGTCATTGACCGGATTGATCAAATGCCCGACGGTACAATCTTGATCCTTGATTATAAAACCGGTTCTCGGGACCAGATGCCGCGGGCCGGCGCGATCGATTCTCGCTGTGGATTCACCCGAGAATGGATCCGGGACCAGATCCGTTCTTTCCAATTGCCGTTGTATTTCCATTATTTGCAGCAGCAATATCCAGAGGCCTCCGTCAACGCAGCGCTTTATAATTTGTGCACTTTGGAGGTAAAAACATTTTTAGATCCGAAAATGCTTGAACAAAGAGAAAAAGTTTATCAATATTACCTATGCGCTTTGGATTTCATCATGAATGAGATCCTTGATCCGCAAGTGCCGTTTGCTCAGGACGGCTGAAAAATCATCCATGCTCAATTTATTTGATACCGACATTCATAGCTCACCAACCTTTGGGATTCTGCCGAAATTTTCCTCGGTGCGTCTGAAAGAATTCATCGACGATAAAATCCAGCATTATCAGGTGAGTCGCGAAGAGCGCGACGCCACACTGCTCGGATTGACAGTGATCCGCAAAGACGATGAAAGCGTGTGGGAGGCTTGTGAAGATCTGCTAGGGCGCAGTGTCAAGGACGCCTCACCGCAAGTGCATGGGGTCTATCGGTTCCGTTTGTTGGGATTTGATGTGCATAATGAAATCAATCGGTTCAATTTTCAGGATTTGACCCAGCTGATCATCAATCATTCGCGCAAGCTGCAGACCGGCCAGGAAGTTCTTATCAAATACTGTTCCTGTTATGGGCTGCTACGCAAAACTCTCGACGAGCAATGGGGCAAAATCACCTTTCAGCCCAATGTCTATATTTTTGACAAAGATCCGCAGGAAATTGATCTTTTTATCAAACGGATCGTCAACGCGGCCCATTATGTCAATCCGCCTTTGATCGTCGTTATCAACGATCAAAGTCTGAACCCGATCTGGGATGTGAAGAACGAATTGCAAAAAGAGCGTCTTCAGCAATATTTGCAAAAGAGTTTCGCGGAGGCAGAAGAGCGACCGGAAATTTATCTGCATGACCGACAAAAAACAACAGAATTGATGTCAACGTTATCGCGTTGATGAAAACAGAGGAGGAAGGCATGTGCAAAAATTTGAATGAAGGGGCTTGGATCTCGTTGATTCTGCGATTGTCCTTTGTGTTGCTTTGGGGAACGGCAGCCATAGCTAAGTTTATCGGCGGGCTGGATAAGGTTGTCATGGCTTATCAAGCGATGTTTCAAGGTTCATTTTTGCCGATGCCTTTGGTCATGCTGCATGCTCATACCATTGCCTACGTCGAGGCACTACTGGCGATTTGGCTGCTTTTGGGGATCCGCCTCAAGATGGCTTGGGTCGTGTCCGCTCTGGTTTTGGTTTCGCTCGCCTTTGGAATGTTGGTGGCCAAAAATGGCCCGACCACGGCGGAGAATTATTTTTATGTCTTCATGGCTTGCGTGGGTTTGTATTTCAGCAGTCATGACCAGTTGAACGTCAGTTGTTTGATTAAGAAATAACATATGATTGTCATTGCGAGCGCAACGAAGTGGAGCGAAGCAACCCTTTTCGATTAAGATTGCTTCGTCGCAAAAAAGCTCCTCGCAATGACACAAAGGCGTTAATCGTGTTTTACAAGGAAAGCATCTGATCAAGATGCGAATGAAAAATTTTTTAAATAAGGAAAGGACGTCGATTGAATATCAAGCAAGCGGAATATGTCATTTTCGACGTGGAGACGACGGGGTTGACCCCTGAGGGGGGAGACCGCATCGTAGAGATCGCGGCGATCCGGTTCAAAAATCAAAAGATCGTCGAGCATTTTGAATCACTGGTCAACCCACAGCGTGATATCCCAGAAGAGGCCCAACGTCTTCATGGCATTAGCGTAGACATGGTCAAAGACGCGCCGTCGAGAGAAGAGGCTTTGACGCGGATGACCGATTTTATCAATGGGGCTTGCCTGGTCGGGCACAATATCAAATTTGATTTGGATTTTCTTTGCTATGAACTTTCTCTTTTGGGACGAAAGTTGCGGGAAGAAACCCCCGCCATCGATACCTTGAAGATGGCCAAGGAATTGATCCCGCACCTTCGCAGTTACAGCCTTCCTTCGTTAGCCCGAGGTCTGGGCGTTTTGGTCACAGATTCGCATCGGGCCTTGGCCGACGTGCAAACCACGGCCGCGGTCTTCAATTCGCTTTTGGATACCGCGTTTGAAACTCGGGTCGAGAGTTTTAAAGAATTGTATAAAAAATTTGGGATTGTGAAACCAAATTTTAAGATTGAACAAGTCAATCAGGAGATGCTTTTTTAGTGCCTCACCGTCGGACATTTGTTTTATCAATCATTTCCAGCTGTCTTATTCTCACAGGATTTTTTTCAGGATGCGGTTGGCAAAAGAATCGTGTCCATAATGAAGTCATGTGGTATTCGATCCAATTGCCGGATTTTTGGGCGAAGAGTAAAAGCTATTCCCTCAACTATGACATTTATGCTAGTCCTAGCGGCGGGGCGCGGGATTTTTATGGCGCGGAAATCTCTGTTGGCTTGACAACGGCTGGCCGGGACACAAACATCATGTCGGAACGCAGACGTATTCTGCGGACGAACCAGCCCATTCAAGAACAGGGGCGGATCATGATTGCTGGCCGACACGCGGAATGGCTCATTTACAAACATGGGGACATCACAACCTTGCAATATTTGATTGAGGTCGAAGAGCGGGATTTGGTTTATAACGTTTATTGCTCGGCATCGCAGTCATTCTCAGAGTATCGTTCGGCATTTGACACGGCTATTAAAAGCATTCGTTTTGACGCGATGAAGAAAAAATGAGTTTATCCTTCCCGCCGGAATTTTTACAACGACTGCAATCGATCATCCCAACAGAATTTTCTTCCCCAGTTTTAGATTCTTTGGTTCAGCCGCGCTGCTTCTCGATCAGGATCAATTCTTTAAAAATTTCAGAAGAGCAGGCCCTTTCCTTATTTAAGCAAAAGGGAATTGCTTTTCAGCGTGTCCCTTGGTGCGCTGAAGCACTGATCTTGAATCAACGTCCGGAACAGGACGAGGATTGGGACTCCTGGTGTGAACAGGGGGTTTTTTACCGGCAAGGATTGTCAAGTATGCTGGTGGTCCACTTGCTTGATCCTCGACCAGGAGAAGCGGTGCTTGATCTTTGCGCTGCTCCGGGGAGCAAGACCTCGCACCTGGCCGCACGGATGCAGAACCAGGGAGAGATCACGGCTTGTGAAGCGATCCGTGGTCGGATTTTTAAATTGAAATCGGTTTTGAAATTGCTTGATGTTCAAAATGTTCACACGCGGTTTTTAGATGCCCGACGCTATCGGTCGCAACAGCAGTTTGACCGGATTCTTGTTGATGCCCCTTGCAGCAGTGAGGGACGTTTTTTTGCAGGCGAGCCAGAATCCTATCAATATTGGAGTCCGCGTAAAATCAAAGAGATGGTGCAGAAGCAGCGAGGGCTTTTGCTGAATGCGACCCGGCTTTTGAAACCACAGGGAACGCTTGTTTATTCGACCTGCACGTTTGCGCCGGAAGAAAATGAAGGGGTTTTGGATTGGGTATTAAGGAAGACAGAGCGGCGTTTGCGGGTTGTACCCATCGAAGTGCCCCAGATTGATCAATATCCTGCAATAAAGGCTTGGGGCAAACGGGATTTTGATCCGCAGGTGAGTTTGTCCCTACGCGTTTTACCGAATCGCGTGATGGAAGGCTTTTTCATTGCCAAACTGACAGCAGAATCGTAACTTATTTAAATAGGGGACGGACCCTACTTTTGACAGAGGTGTTGATGATGTTATAATAATTGTTAATAAAAGTCCCCAAGAAAAATGAAATTAGGGTCCGCCCCTAGTTATTCCAACGAAACAAGGAGAGAAATTTTGAAGGTTTTTTTAATTATCGTAATAATTTTTTTTTCAGGATGCAATTATTTAAGGAATTTTCCTCTTTATTCCGAATTACATGTCAGACAATATGAAAGCAAGCAATTATTTAATGAGAAAGAATGGATAGACAACCCTTATTACAAAGGTTCAAAGCGATATCTTGATGTGAGTAAATTGAAGAATCGTGTTAAAAGCTACCTAGATACTTATCCAGAAACACCCTCTCTTCAAGCTGAGGCTATGCGAGAATTAACTTTATTAAAAGGGATGAATGAAGACCAGGTAATCGCTTTAGCGGGAAAACCAACGAATATTAATAAAAAGAAGTTTAATGAAGAAATTTGGACCTATAGGAGATGGAGGTCAGATCCGTTTGTCTGGTATTATTCGTGGGGGCATCTTAAGTTCAAAGACAAAATTTTGACTATTATTGAACCGTTGGAAATTGAGATGGATGCCTTATAATTTATTTTGACGCCATTTTCCAAAAAAAATTTGAACGAAAAGTAGGGTCCGTCCCTAAAGTGTAAAAGACAAAATAATCCAAAAATATAATGGTTGGATTGGATTGTCGCTTGTGGTGTTATGTTTCATGATTCAATGGTCAGTTCTTGAATTAGAGAAATTTACAACATGGGGTGATTTGAAAGGTAGAACCGTTTTATTTAACTCGCCGTTTAACACAATTACAACCTTTGCAATCTTTATCATATTGTCTCTAGTGTCATTATTCGTGACTAATTGGGGAGCAAGGCGGGAATACTTCCCACGTCTTCAAGAAAGAGAAAAAGTTAATTTTGATAATTCGGTCGCCAACATCAATAATCAAAATAAGGACATGGCAGAAGACGCAAAAAAAGGCATTGACCAACTGCTTCGCCTTTTTGACTTACAGGTAAAAAAGGACAGCAGTTATGAAGTTAAAATTCAGAAATTACGTGAAGCTGTATTTCGAAAGGAGAAAAATGAACCGTAAATTGATTGTTAAAATAATTATATGTTTGATTGTAGTAATGGGAACACCATTTTATGCTAACGCTAACTTAAATTGCGGTATAAAGCCAATTCCCAATATAGGCTGTCGGGTTGGCAGATGTGTTGATGGCTATTGGGAGCAAATTTGCGATAGCTCTCCAACCTTGTCCTGTGGAATTAAACCAATTCCTAAAATTGGTTGTCGAATTGGTAGATGTGTTGATGGCTATTGGGAGCAAATTTGCGATAGCTCTCCAACCTTGTCCTGTGGAATTAAACCAATTCCTAGAATTGGCTGTCAAATTGGTAGATGTGTTGATGGGCATTGGGAGCAAATTTGTAACTGAATCCCGATTCTTGAAATAATTAGGGACGGATCCTGCTTTTTTTAAAAGATTCCCACCAGACTTTATATTCCGGCTGATGCGAAATGAATATGATAACTTGAGGTCGCAATTTGCGACCTCAAATTTGGGTGGTCGTCGATATTTGCCCCTAAATTTTCACAAGGACGCAATTTGCGACCTTGAAGAAGGGAGAGAATATCAGATATTTGCCATACGCTTTTTAATACAAACCCTAGGAGGCCTTCGTCGTTTGTTCCTTCCCAAGACACTCCCCAGAGAGAGAAACGGCATTGATTGACGGTTGAAATCTTTTATGTTAGTTTATTGCAATGATTAAGGATCGTATTGAGCAGATTCGAGGAGAAATCGCTGGAATTTGCCAAAAGCTCAAACGGGATCCCAAAGAAATCGCGATCGTTGGCGTTACAAAGTTTACGGGTACGGATAAAATTCAGGCTGCTATCGACGCTGGGCTGAAACATATCGGTGAAAATAAGGTTCAGGAAGGGCAAAAGAAGTTCCCAGTCCTCACCTCATCGGTGACCAAACATTTGATCGGCCATTTGCAGACTAATAAAGTGAAACTCGCGTTGACGTTTTTTGATTGCATCCAGTCGGTTGATTCGTTGCGCTTGGCCGAGGCCATCCAGCAGCAGGCAGAAAAATCAGCGAAGACTGTTGATATCTTTTTACAGGTCAACACTTCAGGAGAATCACAAAAGTTTGGTGCATCTCCAGACGACGCCGCGATTTTAATCGAACAGATTCTTGCCTTGTCACATCTACGTCTGCAGGGCTGTATGGCCATGGCACCGCTTGTTGATGATGAAAAAGTAGTCCGTCAGAGTTTTTCCGATTTGCGCAAAATTTTTGAAGACGGTAAGCGGCGCTGGCAAGGGCATCCACGTCTGGATATGAAATATCTTTCGATGGGAATGACGCAGGATTATAAGATCGCGTTGGAAGAGGGATCGAATATGTTGAGGATCGGTCGGGCGATATTTGGGGAGTAAAGAGACTATGAAAAAAACTATCGGCATCATCGGTGGCGGGAACATGGGAACCGCGTTGATCCAGGCGCTGCATAAGCGTTATCGGGTTGGTGTGTGCGAAACTGATCCTCGACGTCGAACCGCTTTGGCTCAAAAATTTAACGTGAAGGCACAGGATTTGCAGGCCTTGGTACACGAAAATGAGATCATCATCCTCGCGGTCAAACCGCAGGCCATGGAAGATGTGTTGAAAGAGATCAAAGATATTAAGGGAAAGCTTTTCATTTCCATCGCGGCCGGTCTCACGACGAGATTTTTCGCGAAACGATTGGCCAAGGATGCGAGCATCATTCGAACGATGCCTAACATGCCGGCACAGATCGGTGAGGGAATAACAGCGATTTGTCGTGGACCCAATGCAACAACAAAGGATATCGCGATTGCGTCTGAAATTCTAGGTCGAGTTGGAGAAGTTGTTGTGGTCGATGAAAGAGATATGGACGCGGTGACCGCATTATCAGGCAGCGGCCCGGCGTATGTTTTTCTTTTTATCGAGTGTCTGCAAAAGAGTGCTAAGGTCTTAGGTCTGAAACAAGATTTGGCTGACCCGTTGATTCGGAAAACGCTGTTTGGAAGTTTAAAGCAATGGCAACTGCTCAAGGAAGACCCGTCAGAGCTGCGTAAAAAAGTCACCTCAAAGGGTGGCACCACTGGGGCAGCAATGAAGATTTTCCTGAGCAAAAAAATTGATCATATTTTTCAATTGGCGCTGGTCGCGGCAAAAAGACGGGCCAAGACATTATCGAAAAGTTAATAGGAGAAACCTATGGCAAAGATCGGCGTGATTGGTGGAAGCGGATTGTATGATTTGGATGGGATCAAGAATCTGGAAGACCGATATTTATCAACACCTTTCGGTGAACCTTCGAGTCATTATCTTTTAGGGACGTATCAAGGGGTTGAGGTGGTTTTTCTTCCCCGCCATGGAAAAGGTCATCGGTTTTCGCCGAGCGAAATCAATTATCGGGCCAACATTTTCGGCATGAAGAAATTAGGGGTCGATGCGATCATTTCGATTTCCGCCTGCGGCAGTCTGAAAGAAGAGTTGAAGCCGATGGATTTTGTGGTTCCAGATCAATTGCTCGACCGGACGCGCGGCCAGCGGGAGAGTAGTTTTTTTACCGGCGGCATTGTCGCCCATGTGGCTTTTGCCGATCCTTTCTCGTCGGAACTACGTAAGGTTTTGTTGTCATCCGCCCAAGAGTGTCGCTTGACCGCGCACGATGGTGGCACGTATGTCACGATGGAAGGTCCGCAATTTTCGACCAAAGCAGAATCAAACCTTTATCGCAGTTGGGGGATGTCGGTCATCGGCATGACCAATGGGACCGAGGCCAAATTGGCTCGCGAAGCGGAAATCGCTTATGTGACATTGGCGGCAGTGACGGATTATGATTGCTGGCACGAAGGGCATGATACGGTTACCGTCGAGATGATCATCGCCAATCTGCAAAAAAATATTGTGAACGCCAAACGCATTTTAGAAAAAGCCATTCCTAAGGCCGCGGGGATCAAGCATTTTGAGGCGCACAGCGCTTTAAAAAATGCGATTATCACTGCCCCCGAGGCTATTCCTGAAGAGAAAAAGAAGGCATTGGAAGTTTTGATTGGAAAATATTTGAAATGAAGAGTGAATAAAGGTTATGGACTATCGTAAGTTTTTAAACCTTCCCCAAACCGAATTTTCCATGAAAGCAAATCTGGCGCAAAGAGAGCCAGAGTGGCTTACGCATTGGGAAAAGACCGGCCTGTATCAAAAGATCCGTCAGAATGCGAACGGCAAGCCAAAGTTTATTCTCCACGACGGGCCGCCGTATGCCAACGGCGACATCCATATGGGCCATGCCCTGAACAAAATCCTTAAAGATATCATCGTGAAATCGCGGGCCATGCAGGGGTACGATGCGCACTACGTCCCGGGCTGGGATTGTCATGGGCTTCCGATCGAACATCAGCTGTTAAAAGAACTGAAGCTGCGAAAAAATGAGATCGATCCAGTCCAATTCCGTCGGGGCTGCCATGACTATGCGATGAAATATGTGGGTATCCAAAAAGAACAGTTCAAACGGCTGGGAATTTTTGGTCAATGGGACGATCCGTATTTGACACTGGATCATGAATACGAATATTGGATCCTGAAATCGCTTTCGGCCTTGCGAAGCAAGGGTTACATCGAACTTGATTACAAGCCAGTCAATTGGTGTGTTGAGCACGAGACCGCGTTGGCTGAAGCAGAAGTGGAATATGACGAGATCACCTCGACGACCGTGTATGCTAAATTTTGGGTGCAGAATCAAGATGATTGCAAGATTTCCATTCCCAAGAAACCGTTGGCATTGGTCATTTGGACAACGACCCCTTGGACTCTCGTCGGGAATGTGGCGGTCGCGGTCCATAAGGATTTTCGTTACGCTTTGATTGACATCGGGAAAGAGATCCTAGTGATTGAGGAATCGTTGGCTGCAAAGGTTTTAAAAAAGGCTGGTATTGAAGATTTTAAAATTTTGCAGACGCTTTCCGGCCGGGAATTGGTCCAATTTCGTTATAGCCATCCGCTTATGTTTCGAGAAAGATGTCTGGTCGTAACGGTTGATTATGTGACCAGAGAAGATGGGACCGGTTTGGTGCATACCGCCCCCGGGCATGGTCAGGAAGATTTCGCTACAGGTAAGGAATATCTTTTGGATGTGGTGATGCTCGTCGACGAACGCGGGGTTTATACCGAAGGTGCTGGGAAATATACCGGAATGCATGTCTTTAAAGCGAATCCGATCATCGTCGATGATCTTTTCCAACAGGGAGATTTGTTGGCCAAGGAAGACATCCGACATTCTTATCCGCATTCCTGGCGTTCGAAAAAACCGATCATTTTCCGTGCGACCAAGCAATGGTTTTTGAAAATTGATCATGAGAATCTGCGCGCTCGTCTCAAAGAAGTGATTGAACGTGAAGTGGAATGGATCCCTGCTAGCGCTAAGGAAAGGATTTTATCCATGGTTTTAGGTCGGCCTGACTGGTGTTTGTCCCGCCAACGTTATTGGGGCGTTCCCATTCCAGCGCTGAAACGGAAGGGAAGCAAAGAAGAGTTGGTCTTGGATTCGGACGTGATCAATCATTTCGCTGAGATCGTTAAAAAGGAAGGGACGGATGCTTGGTTTCAAAAGCCTTTGGAAGAGTTGTTGCCAAAAAATTATAAAGCGGACGAATGGGAAAAAACGTTTGATATCCTCGACGTGTGGTTTGATTCCGGGGTCAGCCATCAGGCCGTGGTGAAGGCCAAGATGGGTTTGAAAATCCCGGTTGATCTTTATTTGGAAGGCAGTGATCAGCATCGCGGATGGTTTCAATCATCGCTGATCCCAGCCGTCGCCTTAGAAGGCCGCGCACCGTTCAAAGGGGTTCTGACTCACGGCTTTGTGGTGGATGGCCAGGGCCGGAAGATGTCGAAATCCTTAGGCAACGTCATCTTGCCATTGGATTTGATTGAAAAAAGCGGGGCTGATATTTTGCGGCTTTGGGTGGCGTCCAGTTCGTATCAAGAAGATATTCGCATTTCTGACGAGGTGATGGCGAGACTGACCGATGCCTATCGCAAAATCCGCAATACCGCTCGGTATCTTTTAGGGAATCTTTATGACTTTGACGCTGATCGAGAGCAGCTTCCCTACAAACAGCTTGAAGAACTCGACCAATGGGCCTTGGATCGACTCTCCTATCGGATAAAGGCAGAATGTGAACAGGGGTATAAACAGTATGATTTCGTGAGGATTTTTCGCAGTATTTATCAGTTTTGCAACGACGACCTTTCCAATTTTTATCTTGACATCTTAAAGGATCGCCTTTATATTTCTCCTGCTAAATCGCAGAAAAGAAAGTCGGCGCAGACGGTTCTTTTTCATATCTTGAATCATTTGGTGCGGGTTTTAGCGCCGATTTTATGTTTCACCGCGGAAGAAATTTTTCAAATGATGCCGAAAGACGCCGGAATGCGGCAGCATCAGAGTGTCCACGCCTTAGAATTTTTGGGTGTCACGGACGATTGGTGCAATCCGGAAATTGACGAGAAGTTTAAGCAGCTCATTGAATTAAGACCGTTTGTGATGAAGGCTTTGGAAGAGCAAAGGCGCGGAGGTTTGATTGGCAGTTCGCTTGATGCCAAAGTCATTTTTAAAACCGCGTCGGAACAGCTTTTTAAATATTTGAATCAGTTTGAAGGGCGGCTGGCCGATTATTTTGTGGTCTCTCAGGCGCCAGTGCAAAAAATCGATAAAATCGATGCCGCGGTTGACCCCAAATGGCCGAATTTAGAGATCCAAGTCCATAAGGCCGATGGGAAAAAATGTGCGCTTTCTTGGAAATACTCAACCGACGTAGGAGATGATCCGGATTATCCAACTTTATCCTCGCGCAGTGCGCAAATTGTAAAGGAGATGTTGAAGCATGGCAATCAAAAAAAAGATGAATAAAGCACAATTGGATTATTTCAAGAAGAGACTGACGCAAATGAAAGAGGCTCTTCTTCACGACATCCATAATATGGACGAAGTCAATTCCGTGGATTCAAAACCGTCGACGGGAGAATCTTCCGGGCATGGGATGCACATGGCCGATGCCGCGACCGATATGTATGATCGGGAATTCAATCTCGGATTGGCTTCCAATGAACGGGAATTGTTGACCAAGATTGACAGCGCCTTAAAACGGATTGATGACGGGTCGTATGGACTTTGTTTGAAGAGTCATAAACCGATCCCGGCCGCCCGCTTGAAGGCCATCCCCTACGCGGAATATACCGTCGCCGCCCAAGAAGAGCTGGAAAAGGAAAAATCGAAAAGCAGCCATTTGTAAAATTTTTTCGATCCCGACAGCCCCCTTTCCCCCGCAGGTGCGATGAATGACGAGTTACCGAAACCGTTCCTATTTTGACATTGTGCTTTCTTTAAGCACGGTTGCGCTCGTTGTTTTTTTTGACCGCCTCACAAAGATTTTTTTTTCGAACACCCTTTTCCCCGGAGAATCGATACCCGTTGTCCGTGACTGTCTTCATATGACCTTGGTGCATAATACCGGAATCGCCTTTGGCTTGTTCAAAAACCAGGGTGCGGTCTTCATCATCATCCCGGTCATTGCCATTGTGCTGTTGGTTTATAACGTGATTTACTATAAGCACAACGACGAGAAATTGAGCCGGCTTTACATCCTTGCCTTTTCGTTGATTTTGGGCGGCGCGATCGGCAATCTCATTGATCGCATCTACTATGGCTATGTCATTGATTTTATCGATTTGCGCGTGTGGCCGGTCTTTAACATCGCTGACAGCGCGATCACGATCGGGGCGTTTGTCATCGCCCTCAAATGCATTCCTGTTTCAAAGAAAAACTAACCAAGATTGCCTATCACCTTAATTCTATGGCAGAACTCACATTTGACGTCGAGGAAGCGTTTCATCTGGTCCGGATGGACAGCTATCTCTCTCAACAGCTCCCGGGGACACCTTCGCGCAGTATCATCAAACAATTGATTGAAGAGGGTTTGGTTAAGGTCAACGACCAAATCCGTAAACCGCATTATAAGGTCCAAAAGGACGATCACATCGTCGTAGAGTTCACCGAGGCCGTAGCCCCTGACCGGACCATCCGTCCCGAGAAGATCCCACTCAACATTTTTTATGAAGATGATCATTTGTTGGTGATTGATAAACCAGCGGGACTGCTGGTTCATCCGACACATAACAACCGTTCTGGGACGCTGGTCAATGCCTTGCTTTATCATTGTCCTCATTTGTCGAGTGTGAACGAGGAAGATCGTCCAGGAATTGTGCATCGACTGGATCGTGAGACCTCGGGGCTGATGATCGTGGCGAAAGATGATCAGACCCATGTCCGTCTGGCCAGGCAGTTTGAAAAACATCGGATTAAGAAAAGCTATGCGGCCCTGGTTCAAGGCCATCCGGAATATGATGAAGGGGTGATCGATGCTGCCTTAGGCCGGCATAAGGTCCATTGGGACAAAAAAGAGATTTCCACCGACGAGCTAGCCAAGCCGGCGAAAACCACCTATCGGGTGATTGAACGTTATCCGCAAAAATGTTCTCTGGTCGCGTTGTTTCCAGAAACCGGGCGCACCCATCAACTCCGTGTCCACATGGCGTATCTTGGTCATCCGATTTTGGGAGACGCTAAATATGGGAAGAAGATAAGCTTTCCTCGCCTGGCCCTGCACGCCCGGGGGATAGGGTTTCAACATCCGCAGACGAAGAATTTTTTGGAGTTTTATTCGGTCTTGCCAATAGAATTTAGCGATGTTTAGCAGATTTTGGGGCGTCCGTCAATTAGGTAATTTGGATCAACAAAATTTCTAAATTAGGCTTTACTTTGCAAAGGAATTTTCTATAATAAAAATGATATTCCATTACGTTTAAAACTTAATGAAAATCAAGCAGATAGGGGTAACGGGATGAATAAATCCGGCAAGACCTTAACGATATTCCTCAGCGTGATCTCGGTGCTATTGCTTTCGATCACCGCGATTTCCGTTTTCTTTTTTATTCAAGAAATCCAACTGCGCCGTACCGCTGAGGAGAATTTGGAACAACTCAAGCAGGTTGAAGCCAAATTGCAGAAAGAGTTGACCGATACGAAAAAGCAGGTCTTCCTTTTAGAAGAGAAAAATAAGGAAGCCAATGATAAAGTTGAAGGGCTGATGGAAGATTTGGAATTGGAACAGGGGTTGCGTGAAGAGATGAAAAAGGAGAATAGAGAAATCAAGGATTCTTTAGAAAAGGAAAAGCAGTCAAGAGAAGAATATCGTCAACAGACACAGTCACAGTTGGATGAGGCGCAAAAGAAGATCGAGGCATTAGAAACGCAACTCAAAGAAGTCACGGAACAAAGCCGCGCCTTGGAAAAGCAGTTGCAGGAAGCCCAGAGCAATAGCAGTGCGGCTCCGCAGCCCGCGCCGGAGGCGGCGGCACCTACACCCGGCGACGCTGGGGCCGCAGATCCAGCACCCATGCCTCAGGTCATTGATATCGATCAGAAATCCGAAGCCGTAACCCCGCAAAACGATCAGCTTGGAAAAAATATCGATTTGGATAAAATCGTGGTTTCGAATCGCGGCGCTGCGCAAGGACGGGTCATCAGCGTCGATCAAGAAACCGATTTTGTCATTGTCAATTTAGGAGAACAGGACGGGATCCAAAAAGGATCGGTTTTGGGGATTTACCGCAACAATCAATACTTAGGCGATGTTCAAGTTTCCCGAGTCCTGCCAGAGATGGCAGCCGCAGATTTCATCCCGCCATTTAGCAGTGATAAAATTCAAAAAGCTGATCAAGTCGTTATGAAGTCGGTAGCGAATTAGTGAAGCTGCAAATCAATCCCATCAAATATTTTCGAGGCAAAATTCATTTGCCGGCCTCCAAATCTTACTCGATCCGCGCTTTCATTGTGGCGGCTTGCGGTGGTGAATCTGTCATCCGGGCGGCCTCGGATTGCGATGATGCCGTGGTCGCCAGAAACGCGGCACGGCAATTGGGCTGTTTGGTCAAACGCGATTTGAAAAATACGTGTTCGATTAAGGCTGCTCAAAAAAAGGTCCAGCTCCGTTCGCTTGACGTCGGAGAATCTGGGACCGTCCTGCGGTTTGTTTTGCCATTGGTTTCTCTTTTTACTAAGAAATTGCGGATTGAAGGCCGAGGAACTTTAGCCGGACGGCCTAACCATCATTTGCTGCAAACCCTGCGTCAGCGCGGACTGAGCATCAAGGGAGACGGGCCAGACGAGGGGATCCCGATTGATTTTGTCGGCGGGGAATTGACTTCGGGGCTTTACACGATCGCTGGGGATATCAGTTCGCAGTTCATTTCTGCATTGTTGATCACCTTGCCGCAGCTCGACGGGAATTCGGTCATCCGCATCAGCGGGGCCAAGGTTGTTTCAACGGATTATTTAACGATGACGTTGCGGATTTTAGAAGACGCGGGGGTCGTTATTGACCGACGCAGCGAGCGAGAGTTTCGGATCAAAGGAGGGCAGTCCTTTAAAGGGTTGAAAGATTTTCATGTTCCATCGGATTATGGGTTGGCGGCCTATCATCTGGCGGCGGCAACTCTGCTTGATTCGGATGTTGAGCTCTTGGGTCATTTTGCCGACCGATATCCGCAGGCCGACGGTCAAATTTTGTCGCTGGTAACCCAAATGGGTGTGCGTTATCGAAAGACCAACCATTCTTTGCGGATCAAAGGGCCCCAGGCTTTAAATGGGGGAGAATTTTCTTTGCGTGCCTGTCCGGATTTGGTGCCGATCATGGCCATCTTGGGTTTATTCGCGAAGGGTCCGACCCGTCTCTATGGGATCGGCCATGCCCGGGTCAAAGAATCGGACCGGATCAGTGATCTTCGGCGAGAACTTTTAAAGATTGGTGCTGACATCAAGGAAAAAGGAGATGAACTTTTGATCCGACCATGGGATGTCGGCTCAAGAAAAAGTTTGCAGGTCACGTTGGACCCTCATCACGATCATCGTCTGGCCATGGCCTTTTCCGTCTTAGGCATGAAACTCGGTGTGACGGTTAGAGATATTGGATGTGTGGCAAAATCTTATCCGAAATTTGTTCAGGACATCAAAAAATTGGGCGCTTCCTGCAAAAAAAGCCCATAAGATTGATTGAATTTGATTGACAGTGAATTTGTTTTCATATAGTATGTTTGCTATTACTTAGTCGCGCTAAACACATCGACGAAAAATTGAGTACGTTCTGTGGCAGGATCAATGTGCTTGTGCAGTAAAGATTTAAGTGTTGTTTCAGAGTGTCCCACTTTTTAACCATACAATGCCAAAGCTCCTCAAATATTTCCGCAAGGCCTTCAACTATATCCTCGGTCTGTTCTCTAATGATATGGGAATTGATTTGGGCACGGCCAACACCCTCATTTATGTCAAAGGGGAAGGGGTTGTTTTGTGTGAACCTTCGGTTGTCGCCATTGAAAAAGACACCAATCGTGTTGTCGCGGTTGGAGATGAAGCGAAAAAGATGTTAGGCCGAACACCTGGCAACATCATAGCCATTCGTCCGATGAAGGACGGCGTTATTTCTGATTTTGAAATCACGGAGGCGATGTTGAAATATTTCATCAAAAAGGTCCATCGCCGTAGAGTTTTGGTCAGACCTGCCATCGTCATAGCCATTCCTTCTGGCATTACTGAAGTTGAAAAGCGGGCGGTGAGGGATTCAGCGGAACGGGCCAGTGCTCGGTCGGTTGAATTGATTGAAGAACCCAAGGCCGCGGCGGTCGGGGTGGGGCTTCCAGTGGAAGAAGCGGCTGGGAACATGATCATCGATATCGGAGGCGGGACAACAGAATTGGCAGTGATTTCTTTAGGGGGCCTGGTTTACGCGAAATCGATCCGCATCGCCGGTGATGAAATGGACATGGCGATCATTGAACATTTGAAGAAAACTTACAACTTGATGATTGGCGAACGAACCGCCGAGGAAATCAAAATCCGCATTGGTTCAGCTTATCCGCTCGACGATGAATTGACCATGGATGTCCGGGGCAGGGATTTGATCGCTGGGTTACCGAAGACGATTACCGTTACTTCCGAGGAAATCCGCGAGGCCTTGGCGGAACCGATCCAGGCTATTGTTGACGCCTCGAAAATGACCCTGGAAAATACACCTCCGGAATTGTCTTCGGATCTGATTGATCGTGGCATTGTTATGGCCGGAGGCGGGGCGCTTTTGCGCGGGATCGATAAGCGCATTGCCGAAGAAACCGGGCTTCCTGTTCACATCGCTGATGATCCTCTCACCGCTGTTGTGTTGGGAACAGGGCACACCTTAAATATGCCGGCCCGTCTCCGACGGAGAATCGTGGTTCCGACAAAATTGGATTTTTAATCCCAGCAGTCTTTGCTAAAAAAATTTTTCCGCAGGGAACCCTCAAGGCGGAATCCTTTGATGAGCGCATGGGCTTAGCAAAGGATTGAAACACTTCACCCCTTCTAACCGTGTTTGGTAATAAGACAAAAATTTCAGCTTACTTCCTGATCTTTGCAGCTGCTTTCCTTTTGCTGTTCATCCGTTCCACCCCATTCATTCCGCTCAAATACAATGTTATTTCCATGGTAACAAAGCCCACACAGTTGTTAACTCTTCCGTTGCGGGAATTGAAAAAGATTTTCTATTACCATCAAACGTTTGATGAGTATGTGCTTTTGCGGAAAGAGAATCGGATGCTGAAAGCGCGGCTCATCGGCATGGCGGAAGTGATCCGTGAAAACAGCCGCTTGGGGAAATTGTTGGACCTCAAACGCAAACTCATTTTTTCTTCAGTCACGGCCAATGTCGTCGGTCGGGACCCTTCCAATTGGAACGCGACAATGGTGATCGATAAGGGAACGCAAGACGGGGTGGAGTTGGGGATGCCGGTGGTCAATGCCTCAGGGGTCATTGGTAAAATTGCCGAGGTCAGTGATAACAAGAGTAAAGTCATTTTGTTGACGGATCCAGGGTTCAGCGCCATTGCCTTGATCCAGCGTTCGCGTGAAGTTGGGTTGGTTTCCGGGACATTGCAGGACGGGATGTGCCGGATGCGCTATCTTTCTGATAAAGCCGACGTCCAGGTCGGGGATTTTGTTATTTCTTCGAAGTTGAGTTCGGCCTTTCCAGAAGGGTTGTTGATGGGTGAAGTGGTTGAGGTCAAAGTTTTGGACAATCGTCCAGTCATGGAATGCGTGATCAAACCAGCGGCGGCCATATCACAAATTGAGGAAGTCTTGGTCATCCAAAAGCGGGATTGAAAACGGATGCGTCGCTTTTTCGTCATTGCCATTTTAGTCACCCTGTGTTTCATCATTGAGTCCGCGCTTTCCAACGGGCTTGGCCGCTGGTTCAAACCGGATTTGATGATTATCTTGATTGTCTTTTTTAATCTTTTTCGGGGCGTGCGCACCAGCCTCCTTGTCGCGTTCTTAGGCGGATTATTGAAAGACAGTTTTGCGGTCGAAGTCTTTGGCATGCATATCTTTTCTTATATGGTCAGCGCTTATTTGACGTCGATTGTTAAGATGTACATTTACCAGCCGGGCTCGCGGGCCTCGCGCCTGCTTATGGTATGTCTGGTTTATGTGATTTACATCACGATCCAGTATTTTTTGTATGAGATGTTTTTCTCCATGGACTTTCGTGAGGTCTTTTTTAATGTGTTCATTCCGGAAATGCTTGCCACCAGTTTGGTAACCCTCTATGTTTTGGAAAAATTGAGACAATGCGTATCAAGATTGTTCGCGTAATCGCTTTATTTTTGTTGATTTCGATCGCGCTTGATCTGTTCTATGTCCAGGTCATTAGGGGAGCCTATTTTCATAATCTCAGTGCTAATAATCACATCCGGGTCGTTCCTTTGGAAGCGCAGCGCGGGGTGATCCGCGACCGTAATGGCGACACTTTAGTTGATAATCGTTTATCGTACGATGTCGCGGTGGTCCCGCAAGACATCCGGGAGAGTGAGGAATTATTCGCCTTTTTGGCCGAGACCCTCAACGAAAAAAAACGTGATTTGCTTCAGCGTTTTTTTCAGCGAAAAGTCGCCGCGTTCGCGCCGGTTGTGATCGTTTACGACGTCGATAAAAAAGTGGCGATGCTGTTGGAGGAAAATCGATTCCGTTTCCCCGGCCTGTATATTCAAGAATCCTTTCGTCGTTTTTATCCATTCGAGCAGGCTGGCGCGCACGTGCTTGGTTACGTCGGTAAAATCGATAACTCCAAGGTAGATCAGCTTAAAGAGTATGGTTATAATCCGGAAAGTTTGGTCGGATACGATGGGGTCGAGGCGTATTATGACCGCTATTTGCAGGGGCAGGCCGGCGGCCAGCAAATCGAAGTCAATAACCACGGCCAACAAGTGCGTTTATTAGGGGTCCGTGAATCGCAGAAGGGAGAAGACCTGGAATTGACCATCGACGGCGATATTCAGCGGATCGCGGCAAAAATTTTAGGAGAGCAGCGGGGGTCGATCATTGTCATGGATCTTGATACCGGCGATATTTTGGGATTGGTCAATTCGCCAAGTTATAACCCCAATGTTTTTAGCGATCAGAAGCTGCGGAGTCAGGCGCCAGGCATCTTGACGGACTCGTCGGCACCGATGTTGGATCGCGCGGTTAAGGGCCAGTATCCGCCGGGCTCGGTTTTTAAAGCCGTGATGGCCATGGCCGGATTGGACTCGGGCACGATTTCCAGCCAAACAACAACGCAATGTCCCGGTTACTATCTGCTGGGAGAACAGAAATTCCTTTGCGCTCATGTTCATGGCGTGGAAAATCTGGTGCAGGCCATTGCCCATTCCTGCAATGTTTATTTCTACACGTTAGGAAGAAAGTTGGACGCGGACATCATCAACAAATATGCCCGTTTATTTGGATTTGGAGAACGGACGAAGATCGATCTGCCGTTTGAGGCCGCCGGCCTGGTTCCCAGCAAGGCTTTGCGGCAGTCGAAAAATCAAGGAGGCTGGTACACCGGTGACACCCTGAATTTTTCGATTGGGCAGGGGGATTTATTGGTGACACCGATTCAGTTGCTGCGCATGATGGCAACCATTGCTCGGTCGGGAGAAGTTGTGCAGCCCCATTTGATCAAAAAAATTGGTCAGCAAGAGGTCGTTCGTTTATCCAGCATCAAATCCATCAGGATCGACAAAAAATATTTTGATCTTGTCCACAGTGGTTTAAGATCGGTGGTGCAGGATCCCGAAGGGACCGCCGGGATACTCAATATGGATGGTTTTGAGGTTTTTGGCAAGACCGGGACCGCGCAAAGCAATTCGCAGCGGAAACATCACGCCTGGTTTGTCGGATATGATTTGAGCGGCAAACAAAAAATCGCGTTTTGTGTTTTTTTGGAATACGGTGGTTCCAGTTATCACGCGGCGATGTTGTCGCGGTATTTGCTTCAGGAGATGCGTAAAGAGGAGATCATCTGATGCGCCGGCATTTGGCTTTTTTCATCTGGATCACGACCATTTTGATCATTGGTATGGGGCTTTTGGCGGTTTATAGCGCCTCTTATCATAACCCACGGGTTTCTGACACCGTATTTACGAGTCAATTGGTCTTTGCGATCGTCGGCCTTGTTTTCATCCAGTTGTTGAGTCAGATTGATTATCGAAAATTTTTTGACCTTTCCTATTTTTTTTACGGCGGATGCGTCTTTTTGCTGTTGTTGGTCATGGTCGTCGGCCGTCACGCCTTGGGAGCGCAGCGATGGATCAATTTAGGTCCCTTAAGTTTTCAGCCGTCGGAATTGGCCAAGTTGGGATTGATTTTTGCTCTGGGCCGGTATTTCAGCGAGAACATTTCAAAGATCTCTTTCAGTTTTTTAACCTTGACGCAGCGTTTATGGAGGGATTTATTTTTTCCGCTCTTGATCACTTTGCTGCCGATGCTGCTCATCTTCAAACAACCGGATTTGGGGACCGCCATTTTGATGTTTGGGATTTTTCTCATTATGCTTTTTGTCAGCGGCCTTCACTATCGTCATTACCTTTTTTTTCTGGGAGTTTGTTTGTGCCTTGTTCCTTTTGCTTGGCATATTTTGAAGTCGTATCAGCGGGACCGGCTTTTGGTTTTTTTGAATCCCAATATCGATCCCTTGGGGGCGGGATATACGATCATCCAATCCAAGATTGCCATAGGTTCAGGGTTGTTGTTCGGTAAGGGGTGGCTGGCGGGAACGCAGAACCAACTCAATTTTTTGCCGGAGCGCCATACCGACTTCATTTTTTCGGTGATTGGAGAGGAATGGGGGTTGATGGGAACGATTTTTCTCTTGGCGTGTTATGCTATGCTCATCACCTGCGGCTTCATCATTGCCGAGCAGGTCAAAGACAAATTCGGCACCCAGGTGACGATCGGGATCGTTGGTATTTTGACCCTGCAGGTGGCGATCAACATTGGAATGGTTTTAGGGTTATGTCCGGTGGTTGGAATCACGTTGCCTTTAGTGAGTTACGGTCGGACCTCGTTTCTCATTTTTGTCCTGATGATCGGTTTTTTATTAAACCTGAGCAAACGACGGACGATTTTTTAAACCAACCCCGGGGGTTGAACCTAGATAGTGTCAAAAGTTTTATGAAAAATACACATGGCGAGGGAGGATGATATGAAGATTTTGGAAGTATTATTCCCCTCCCTTGGTGGGAGGGGTTAGGGGAGGGGGCGATTGGGTAAAGGGTTGATGGGGAAAGCTAAAGCATCGAGGGATGAATGGCTTAAAGAACGTGGATATAAAGACGTGAGATTTTGGAATAATGAAGTGTTAGGCAATATAGATGGAGTTTTAAAAGATTATTGAGCATTTCCCCCCTCCCTAGCCCTCCCCACCAGCCCCGCCACAGGCGGGGCAAGGGGGAGGGAAGCATGATTGATGGATATGTTTGTAAATACTAAAGATAAGCAGTCTTAGAGCAAAAACTTTTGACAATACGTGAACCTAGAATAGGAGAAAAGCGATGATGACAGGCATTTTGATTTTGTGTGCTGTTGTGATTTTTGTGATGTGGGGTGTCAGCATTTACAATGGATTGGTTCAGTTGAAGGTGAGGGGTGACAATGCTTGGTCGGATGTGGACATTCAAATCAAACGACGTTATGATCTGATCCCGAATCTGGTGGCCACGGTGGAAGGGTATGCCAAACATGAACGGACAACACTGCAGGCGGTCATTGAGGCGCGCGCGAAAGCGATGGGCTCATCGGGAGTCGCGGAAAAAGGCCAAGCCGAAAATTTTTTGACGAACACGTTAAAGTCATTATTTGCCGTTGTTGAAAAATATCCAGACTTGAAGGCCAATGAAAATTTCATGCGATTGCAAACCAGTTTGATCGACATTGAGGAAACCATTCAGTCCGCCCGTCGTTATTATAACGCCGTGGTCCGTGATTTCAATACCATGATTCAAATGTTTCCATCGTCGCTCATTGCCAATGCCTTTCATTTTCGAAACAAAGAATTTTTCCAATTGGACGCCCTGGCAGTCGAACGAAAAGTGCCAGAGGTCAAATTCAATTCTTGAGGATCGGGAAGGAGACGCATGTTTCAGAGACAGTTGATTCTTTCGGCGATTTTTCTTTGCGCGATGTTCAGCCCTGCCTACGCGTGGGAGATTGCGGATTATCGTGTTGAAATCAGGCTTGAGAAAGACAGCCATTTTCTGGTGACCGAAAAAATCGACGCTGATTTTGGTTACGAGTCAAAGCATGGGATTTATCGCGATATTCCAATTGATTTTAAAAATGAAAACGGCCATTCCTATAACGTGCGATTTACCGACTTCACCATCCAGGATGAAAACGGAAGGGCATGGGATTATACGGAAGAAGATAACGGTTATGTTCATCGGCTAAGGATCGGGAGCGCCTATCGGACCGTTTCCGGCCGACAGACCTACATCATTTCTTATCGTGTTACGGGAGCCATCCTTTTTTTGCCTGAGCAGGATCAACTTTTTTGGAACGCGGTCGGTAACCAGTGGGACGTGAACATCAAACAGGTCCGCGTTTCTTTGTTTTTACCTGTCCCCGTAGCGAAGGAGTCGCTCAAAATTGCCACCTATACCGGTCGACGAGGTTCAAGAACGAGCAATGCCAGAAGTGAAGCCGTCAACGATCAACTGATCGAGTTCGCGGGCGACAATTATCTGCCCTATGAAGGTTTTACAGTTGTCGTTGGTGTGCCGAAAGGGATTTTAACACCACCGGCCGTTTCCGATTTCGATCAATCATCGGTAGCGAATGAAGACCATTCTTATAATCCGTATGATGTTAAACCGCCGATTGGGCCATGGTCTTTGCTCATTCCTGTCGTGTCCTTTTTCGTGATGTACAATCTTTGGCGACATTTTGGGAAAGATCCGCATTTGAATAAGAGCATTGTTGTTGAATACCAAGCGCCCGACAACCTCAAGCCTGCGGAAGTGGGAACGCTCATTGATTATAAGCTGGATCAACGTGATATCTCGGCCACGATCATTGATTTAGCGATCCGCGGCTATTTGAAAATCGTTCAACAGGACAAAAATTTTGTCGGCAAAGACTATAGCTTTATTTTGCTAAAGGCTTTTGAAGCCGACGCGTTGATAAAACCGTATGAAAGGATCATTCTCCGTTCGATCTTTGGCGGCAAGCCTGTTTCTTCCGAAGTGAAATTGTACGAGCTGGAAAATAGGTTTTATGAAAAAGTGGACGTGATCGAGGGAAGGATCAAAGACGAACTCCGGCCGAAAAAATATTTGGAGAACCATCCGACCGCCATTGTCATCTTTTATACCGCTATCGCCGGTGTTGTATTTTTTTTGGGTGTCTTCTCCAGCGCTTATGATTCTTGGTTGATGGGATCATTGCTGCTATCGAGTTTGATCATTTTGCTGTTTGGAGTGATTATGCCGAAGCGGACGGTTGAGGGGACGGAAATATTATCAAAGATTTTAGGGTTCAAAGAATTTTTACTGCGGACTGAAAAGGACAAGATCCAAAGGGCGGATCAGCAGAATGTTTTCGAGCGGATGCTGCCTTATGCCATCTGTTTGGGCATGAGCACGAAATGGGCGACCAAATTCGACGGACTCTATACGCAGTCGCCGCAGTGGTTTGCCGGAAATTATACCGGGGTTTTTATCTTTGATCATTTCGTTCATGATCTCAATCGTTCGTTAGATCATATGGGGTCCAGCTTTTACTCTTCCCCGCAAACCGTCTCCTCCGGGGGTGGATTTTCGGTCGGCGGGGGTTTTAGCGGGGGAGGATTCGGGGGCGGGGGCGGCGGATCTTGGTGAAGGGGAAAAGAGCCGTCCGCGAAAGGGAGACGACTTCGACTTAAAAACCTGAGCGGCCTTACTCGTTCTCATTCCTTGCCAATTTAGATTGTTAAGCCATTCTTTGTATAGTAAAATCTAAAACGTAAAATGCACCCAGAGGGTTGTTGGTAGGCAGCCTTTTTAAAAAGATCGTTTTGCGGCAATGAAAACATATAAACGCATCACAAATAAACATCTCGGCGAGCTTTTGGTTGAAAAGGGGGTCCTTGACCAGGAGCAGGTCGCGATGGCCGTGACTCGTCAGAAAGAAAAGGGCGGGTTATTTGGAGAAATCCTCGTTGAGTTGAAATTCGCGACCGAGGAGGACATCGCACAGGCTTTAACCGCTCAATATGGATTTCCGTACCTTCCTTTGGCCAATTATGAAATCGACGAAGACGTTGTCCGCGCTGTTCCCGAAGACGTCTGCCGGAAATTTCAGTTGATTCCGATCGATAAAATCGGAAAAAGTCTCACCTTAGCCATGTCCAATCCGCTCAATCGCAATGCCATTGATGACGTCGAATCGATTACGGGATGTTCGGTACAAACGTTTGTGAGCACAACCGGTGATATCAAAGATGCGATCGACCGTTATTTTCACAGATTTTCGTAGCGAATTTTTTACAGCGCCGGTTTGCCCGAAGCCGGACCTTGGGACACGGTTCCCGGCGATGGAAGATAGACCCTACGAGAGAGAATTATGCTTTCATTGAAGGAACGTTTGCAGCAGATTCTCATCCGTGATTGCGTCATCAAGCCGCAAGACCTTGAGCGCGCATTAGCGCGGCAGAAAAGGACCGGCGAGGATCTTGGTAAAGTTTTGATCCAACTTGAATTGATCAGTGAAGAACAGCTCACGGTCCTGCTCAGTGAAGGTTTAGGGGTCCCACCGATTGATATCTCACGCATCAAAATCGACCCCGATGTGGTCAATATCCTACCCAAAGACATCGCCAGCAAATATCAGATCCTTCCGATTTCAAAAATGGGGGACAATCTAACGTTGGCCATGGCCGATCCCTTAAATATTTTCGCGATTGATCATGTGGAGAACCTCACCAATTTGCACATCACACCGATCATTGCCCGCCGCACCCAGATCGAAGAAATGATCGAACGCTATTTTTCCTCGAGTTCCGTCGAGATTCTTCAGGACATCATTCACGATCTGCAGGGAAGCGAAGTTCTCGAGTTGGTGAAAGATCCGAGTGCTTTTTCCGGAAGGACTTTTATTGATGACGTGACGCCCGACGCGCCAATGATCAAATTCACCGACACAATTTTGCAGCAGGCGATCAGCATGAAGGCGAGCGATGTTTTTATTGAACCAATGCAGCGGGTCTTGCGGGTCCGTTATCGGGTGGATGGCCTACTGCGGGAGGCCAATCAATTTTCAAAAGAACTGCATTTGCCGATAACCTCTCGGCTTAAAGTCCTGGCTCATCTTGATATCGCCGAACGTCGTCTGCCGCAGGAAGGCCGATTCAGTTTCCAAATGGAGAATGATGGACAGGTTGATATCCGGGTCAGCGTTTTGCCGACGGCGTTTGGTGAGAAGGCCGCTCTGCGCATCCTTGACCGCACGGCCGATATCTTGGACATCGATGAACTTGGTCTAGAAAATGACGCCTTGCGACATTTGAAGGAATGCGTTGCCTGTCCTCATGGATTGGTCCTGTCGTGCGGTCCCACCGGAAGTGGAAAGACGACGACAATGTATTCGTTATTGCGATCCATCAACACTCCGACGAGGAATATTGTGACGGTTGAGGATCCGATTGAATATGAAATCAAAGGGGTCAATCAGGTCAATGTCCGTCCGAGCATGAATCTCACCTTTGCCAACACTTTGCGCGCGGTTTTGCGGCAGGACCCCGATGTGATCATGATCGGCGAAATCCGCGATGCCGAGACCCTGGACATCGCGGTCAAGGCGGCTTTGACCGGACATCTGGTCCTTAGCACGCTGCATACCTCGACCGCCGCCGGTTCTTTGATCCGTTTGATGAACATGGGAGTGCGGCCGTTTTTGCTCGTTTCTTCTTTGATCGGCGTTGTGGGCCAGCGGCTGGTCCGTAAAATTTGTTCGAAGTGCCGAGAGCAGGAGCGGGTTTCCGAAGAATTGATCGAGCTGTATCAGTTCAAACGATTTGCCAAAGGAGCGGCGATTCGGTTGTTTCGCGGCCGCGGATGCGCTCGCTGTTCTCAGAGCGGATATGAGGGCCGGGTGGCCCTTACGGAAATTTTAATGATGACTCCATTGGTAAAAGAGCTCATTTTGCATCGATCGGGAGAACTGCAGATCAAAACTGCCGGACGGCAAGAGGGCATGGTGACCATGCGGGAAGACGGTTTGCAAAAGGCCTTATCCGGGATAACGACTTTGCAGGAAGTGTTGCGCGTGACCGCGGGGGACGAATGATGTGTCAAGTTACAGGTCGCAAGTCACCAGTTTTTGAGACTTGAGACCTGAGACTTGCAACTTGGGACTGTTAATGCCAAAAACAATTAAAGAACGGATCATCCAACAGATTTTAGAAAACTTCGCGATCACCGACGATCAGCTCAAAGAGGTGCAAGCCTCGCAAGATGAGCTGGGCATCAGTCTGGAAAGGGCGCTCGTTAAAAAGGGTTTGATCAAAGAAGAAGATGTCTTGGCACTTTTGGTCAAAGAATTAGAAATCCCATTCATTCAACTTAAAAAATTCCGCATTGATCCGCAGTTGAAGCTGGTGGTCCCCGAACAAACAGCGCGTCGATATAAGATCGTGCCTGTTTCCAGTATGGAAAATATCATTACCATTGCCACGGCAGATCCGCTCAATATTTTTGTGATCGATGATTTGAAGACCTTGACCGGGAAAAAAATTGACACGGTCATCAGCGCGGAAAAGGACATTGAAGAAACGATCGAAAATTATTACAGTTCGAAAAGCACGGGAGATTTGCAGGATCTCAGCCGAGGGATTGTTTTAGGGGAGAACGAAGAGGTCTCGGCCTTTTCGGATCGCGGGACGGATTTAAGCCGCGACGAAGGCGATGACGCCCCGGTTGTCCGCATGATCAATTTGATGATCCGGGAAGCCTTGAAACAGCGGGCGTCGGATATTCATGTGGAGCCCATGGCAGAGAAGTTGCGCGTTCGCTATCGGATTGACGGATTCTTGCAGGAGACGTTGGAATTGTCCAAAGATTATTTTTCGGCGCTTTTGACCAGACTTAAGATCATGGCCGGTTTGGACATCACAAAATCTTATGTTTCTCAGGAAGGTCGTTTTAAAATTAAGACCAGAAGCGGGATGATTGATTTTCGAATGTCGATCCTTCCGACTCTGCACGGTCAAAAGATTGTCCTGCGGATCCTTGATAAGAGTCACTTGCGATTAGGATTGTCCGGGCTAGGGTTTGTCCCAGCGGCCGTCGAGCAATTGAAACAAGTGATTCAGCAGCCCTTTGGTCTGGTCTTGGTGACCGGGCCCACTGGTAGCGGAAAATCAACGACCCTTTATACGGTCTTGCAGGAGTTGAACTCGGTCGAGAAAAATATCATCACCATTGAAGATCCGGTCGAATATTTGGTTGAGGGGTTGACACAGGTCCAGGTCCATCCGGAGATTGGATTGACTTTTGTAACTGGACTGAAAGCGCTTTTGCGTCAGAACCCCGACGTTGTTCTCGTCGGAGAAATCCGTGATGAGGAAACGGCGGATACGGTGATCAAGGCATCGCTCACGGGACAATTGGTCCTTTCGACCTTGCATACGAATGACTCGGTGGGGGCCATGACCCGGCTGGTCGATATGGGGGTTGAGCCGTTCCTTGTTGCCTCGAGTTTGGCCTTGATCTGCGCCCAGCGTCTTTGCCGACGGATTTGTCAAAAATGCAAAGTCCCGCAGCAGGTTTCTTCCGAGATGCTCCAATCTCTGCCGTTTCCTCTTAAAGAATCCATGATCGTTTATCGAGGCAAAGGATGCGAGCATTGTCGAAATACTGGTTATTGGGGGCGTCTGAGTGTTGCTGAGGTGTTGCGGGTTGATGATACGATCCGCGATATGCTGGTGCGCGGGAAGTCAGCCGATGATATCAAGAATTATGCCCGCAATGATTTGAAAATGAAATTCTTAAAAGATGACCTGCTGGAAAAATTGCAAAATGGTTTGATCAGTTTGGAGGAGGCTTTACGGGTGTCTTTCAATGAAGAAACGGTTCAGCATGACCGCGCTGCCTTTTTATAAATGAATTTTTTTCGGAGAATACTTTTTTCAGTCGGTGCCAAGGTGTTACAATGGGAAAAAGGAAAAATTTTTTTCGATAAGGAATGATGGATGCCAATCTATAAATTCGTCGCTAAAGATCAAGCGGCCCATCAAGTGATGGGGAAGATCATGGCCGATCACGCGGAATCGGTCAGGCAGGAATTGCGTAAGCGCAAATTGACGATCATTTCGATTGATCTTCTTCGCGAATCGCAACTTGCCAGGCTGGCTTTTTGGAAAAGGATTGTTGCTGTTGATGAATTGGCGGTTTTTTCCAGACAACTGGCAACGATGCTTTCCGCCGGTATCCCCATTTCAGAATGTCTGGATGTGTTGCAGCGGCAAATCCAGCACCCCTTTTTTCAGGGCCTTGTTGTCCAGCTGCGTGATGACATTCAGGCCGGAAGCAGTTTGTCGTCGGCATTTGCCAAGCATCCAAATGTTTTTGATGAGGTCTATGTCCATATGATCAAGGTCGGAGAAAGCGGAGGCGTCTTGAGCCATATCTTGGATCGCACCGCCGCGTATTTAGAACGGTCGGTCGTCCTGAAGCGCAATATTCAATCGGCATTGATTTATCCGGGGGTAGTCCTGGGAATTGTTTTAATCATCTCCGGAATTTTGCTGATTAAGATTGTTCCGATTTTTTCTTCCATTTATGAAACGTTTGACGCGCCGCTGCCGATCATCACCCAGCGGCTCATCCGAGTGAGCCAATTTTTGCAGAAATTTTATGGGATGATCTTGGGCGGAGGTTTTTTGACCGGTTTTTTATTTTTTCAATATCGAAAAAGTGATGCCGGAGAACTCTTGATCGACCGGATGCTGTTGGGGTTGCCGGTCGCGGGTCCGCTGATCAAAAAAATCGCGATCAGCCGTTTTATCCGCACCCTGGCAACGTTATTGCAAAATGATGTTCCTATCATCGACGCTCTCAATGTCGTGGCCAAGACCAGCGGGAATCGCGTCATTCAAGAGCTGCTTGAGCACGCCCGCCTCAGCCTTGCGCAAGGGGAGAGCTTGAGCGTCCCTTTAGAGCGCGTCGAATTTTTTCCGCCACTGGTGACGCGGATGATTGCCATCGGAGAAAAGTCGGGTCAGCTGGATCAGCAACTTTTGCGGGTCGCTGATTTTTATGATGACGAGGTGCAGGCCGCGGTGAGCGTTCTCACCCGCGTCATGGAACCGCTGATGATTGTTGTTTTGGGAGGTATTGTTGGTTTTATCGTGGTGGCGTTGTTTTCACCGATTATGGGGATAGCCCGGTTGGTTCATTAATGAGGCCAAAATTTGCATAGCGATAGCGAACGCAAATTTTTAGGCCGAATTAATGTCCTGCATTTTTTGTTAAGAGGATGGGGATGGTGAGAATGGATTCCGAAATTGATCGACGAGAAAGACGCGGTCATGCCGTTAGGCTTTGGCTGTTTCTGCTACCGATTTTCATTCTATCTCTGCATTGTGTAAGCAGCTTCGCCCAGGAACAACCCGACGGCACAAAGCTTTCCATTCAGGAACTTTTGGATTATCATTTGCAAAGCCTCGAAGCGCGGATGCAAAAGACCCGTGAAAATAATCAGCAGCTTTTATTGGAGAATCAGGTCTTGGCGGAGAAATGGCAGCGCTTGCAAAGTGATCAACAAGAGCGGCGAAATCGGTGGGAAGAGTTAAAAAATTCATCCGATAAACTTGATCGATCTTTAAAGTTGCTGGCCAAAGATGCCGCATCGAGTGTCGATCATTTGCAAAGTTTGAAAGAACAGAAGACCGGACTGCAGGCCCTGCAAGATCAAATCAAGAAGGACATAGCCGTCCGCAAGCGCAAACAACAGGCTTTTCAAGACGGGGCTGTTCAACTTAAGGCGCAAGTCGCGCGGCTGCGGCAACAATCGGTCAATGAGCAACCATCAGCAAAAAGGCAATCGCAAAATGAGTTGGGGATGGTTGATCGGGATATCAAGCAATGCCAAGGACGATTACGGAGCCTCGAAAATCGGCAGCTGGTCTTACGCGAGCGTGTGGAACAAGGCCAGGCTCGTTTGGCCGAGAAACTGAATCAAAAGCAGGCTTGGCAGCAGGTTTTGCTTGACCTGCGGCAGGAAGCGGGTGTCCTCGACTCAAATCATCAGGACAGCGTTGATAAAAGTGAAAAAATAAAAGCTGTTGCTGTCGAGAAGGCAGAGCAGGAAACGAAAGAACAGATGGCCGAATTGCAGACGGCGCGTGATCAAGTGAGAGGTCTGGCCGATGAGATCCGTTCGGTCAGAGAAACAACTAAGAAGCAGCCTGGGCAGGTGGAACGATCCAGACATCTTTATGAAACAAAGCTCAAACAGGAACAGCAGTTGCTCATGGTTGTGAAGCAGGGACTTGAGAATTTTCTTTTGGTTTATCATACCGGCGAACAAAAACTTTCCGAAATCGAAAATCAGCGAGGAGATCTGCAAAACAGCCAAAAAGAGTTACAAGAGAAGCGACAGGCCCTCCAGCAGGAGCAGGATTTACTGAAAGAAGTTTTTGCTTTGCAAACGCAAAAGCAGGGGCTGGAGAACGATCTCAACCGTACGACACAAGAGTCTTTACAGAAAAAAGCCGACAAAGGGAGCCTGCTGGCAGGGCAAGTCAAAAATTTAGAAGATCAACTGGCGTCCCTGGATCAGAAAAATGAAGGGCTTAAGAAAGCAATCTTAGATTATCAAGACAACATCAAAAAGCTTAGTGATGAAAAGGAAGAATTGGCAGCGCTGTCTCAGACGAAGGAAAAGGACAAGGGAAGCGCGATCCAAGAATATCAACAAGAAGTCGAGAATCTTAAGATGAAAAAGACGATCTTAGAGACTTCGCTTGCGACGATACGGAAGCGTTTTGATGGGGAGATGGTTTCCACACAAGGGTTTCAAAATGAGCAGTTGCAATTGGCCGAATATCTCAAAGTGCTCAAACAAGAAAATGAGAGCCTGCAAGAACGGATGCTGACCCTGCAGGTCACCACGGACAAGGGCGGGAAATAAGGAAATTTCATATGCGCGTACATGGGAATTTAGGTGAATAATACTGTCATGTGCTCCACAGAGCTCCAGAGAGCGTTCTTGTTTTGTCTCGTCACTGGTGTTACACTGCTCGCATGCCTAAGCTTTACATAATTGCCGGTCCCAACGGTGCTGGTAAGACTACATTTGCTAAAGAATTTTTGCCGCATTATGCAAAATGTACCAATTTTGTGAATGCCGATTTAATTGCATTAGGGCTTTCCCCGTTTTCACCATCCAGAGTAAGTATCAAGGCCGGAAAATTATTGCTTAAAGAAATCGATAATTTTATTGCGCATAAAGTTGATTTTGCTTTTGAATCTACTTTGTCGGGCAAGACGTATATCGGTTTGATAAAGGAAGCAAGGTCGAAGGGATATTTTGTTCACATTGTTTTTTTATGGATTCCAAGTATGTATCTTGCCAAAGAAAGGATTAAACAGCGAGTCAAGCAAGGAGGACATCATGTTCCGGATGTGGATGTAAAAAGAAGATGGACTAGAAGTTTAAAGAATTTCTTTGAGTTGTATATGCCTTTGGCAGACACATGGGATATTTTTGATAATTCAGGGGTAGATCCTGGTCTAGTTGTAAAATCTAATGAAAAAGGATTACAGATTTTAAATAAATCGCTTTATCAGCAGTGGATGAAACTGGAGGTAGATAATGATTAAAAAAGCGGAAGGGGAGATTTTATCCCAAAAGGCGCAGAAGGCTATAAAAAAAGCGGTACGTGGTGTTATTGCCGATAGAAAGTTGCGTGGGGAACCCTTGATTGTTTGGAAAAATGGCAAAGTTGTTAAAATTCCAGCACAACGTTTAAATTAGCGGCTGGCGGCGTTTTTTCTGTCAGGCATCAAAAAAATTCAGTACTCGTCGATTCTCTCAATCTTTCTGGGGCAGAGGAATGGCGGCATTCTCACAAGGAAATTTCATATCTTATTGACATAATGTTCGGCTATGTTAGGATGAAAACAATATGGGAGCTCGTCAGTGATAATCAAAAAGGAATTTATGCGACGGCTGGTTAAGGGCTTTACTCTCGTTGAAATCATGATTGTTGTGGGGATCATTGCCCTTTTGGCCGCGATTGCCATCCCTAACTTACGGCTTTTTCGCATGTCAGCGAACGATGTTTTAGCGCAAACAACGCTCAAAGCCCTTTCTAATTCCGCGGAATATTACGCGACCACGCACGAGAGCGATTATCCCGCCCGAATTGCTGATCTCACGAAAGGAGAACAGGCGGCTTTGGCGCGTCCTTATTGTGATGAGGGCAGCATTTCGGGTTTTGTTTATAAGTGTGAAATGGGGGTCGATGGTTACGCGTTCACGGCTACCCCCGTGGCCGTTGGTAAGACCGGATCCAAGACATATGTGATTAAAACCGGGGGGATTTTAGCTGAAAAATGATTTAGTAAGAGTTTAATGATCAGATTGCCAGCTCCGCTAAAGCGGAGTTTTTTTATTTACACATGAAAAGGAAAACACAGAAGAAACACGGGTTGACCCTCATCGAGTTATTGATGGCCGTGGGGATGTTTGTCCTCATCCTCGGCGGGATATGGACAAGTTTCATTGTTTGTCTGAAAATCACTCGCAACGCCCAAAATTCGCTGCAACTCTTGGCCGCGGCGCAAAATCGGATGGAACAAATCAAGGCCGCGTCTTTTACGACGGCCATCAATGATTTTAACGGCAAGTCTTTTGTTATTGAAGGCGTTAAGGCGAAAGGTGTGACCTATCTCAACGCGACAACGGCCCCGCATTTATTGGACGTTGTCCTCTGCGTCAGCTGGCGGCAAAATCAGACGGTGATTGGCGAGGATCAGAACCTCAACGGCGAACTGGACCAGGGAGAAGATCAAAATCACAATGGACGGCTGGATTCGCCGTTCCAACTGGTTGCCAAGTTGTATGATCCGTCGAGCGTACTGCGTGATTTCAATCCTATCGAACCTAACCCATGATCAACAAAAAGCAAGGATTAACGTTGCTTGAAGTCTTGATGACGGCGGCCATCCTCAGTTTGCTCCTGGGGATCGGCGCTCACAGCCTTTGGCAAGCGAACCAGGTATGGAATGCCCTGCATACGCGCATGGATCTCGAAGAACAGAATCTCCGCGCGCTTGATCGTTTGCGGCAAGAATTGCAGTTTTCCGCGGCCGATCATGTTGAAATCATTGAGCAAGCAACGGTCCAAGGCGTGGATTTGATCAGATTCCAATTGCCGGTTCTATGCTCATCGGGGGAGGGTGCCATTCCCCGCGATCATCCGGCACAGATCCTTTGGAGCGCGCCTTTGCCATCAGCTTGCCGGGGTCGAGAATGTTTGCCTCTGACCGAGGCCTGCGGACAGCAGGATTCGTATTATCTCGAATATGGGGTCAATCAGAAACAGGAATTTTTCCGTCGGGTCATTGATTCGCAGTTCCGTTTGTTCAGAGAAGATCCTTTGGCCGCGAATATCCATTCCTTTCAAGTTTCACTGCCAGCTTCGGGTCTGGCGGTTGTCCAATTGACCGCGCAAAAGCGATTTGGGCAGCAGGAGCTGACAGCGCAATCCCGAGCAGAGATTTTTTTGCGAAACTCTCAGCTGAGCCCTAGGAAAAAAAATTTATGATTTTGTCCAAGGTTAAAAATCAAAATGGTTTTGTTTTTGTTTATGTCTTGATGATCGTCGTTGTTCTGACGGCGCTCAGCGCCGGGTTTATCATCCGAGCACTCAATTTTGGAAGAATCGTTAGACAGCAACAGTCTTATGTTCAAAGCGGTTATTTGGCGGAGGCCGCGGTCATGCAGGGGTTAGTAGAATTCCTTAACCAGATGAAACGTGTTGAAGGTCCTGTTGCGCAAGAAGGGGATGGATTTTTTCAAGACCGGATAAAGGATTGTCTGGATTTTGGAAAATGCCTGGAGTTTTTTGTAAAAATGACGAAGCCTGCGGATTGGGAATATCATTCGGACGACGAGCGAGCCGTGTATGAAAGCGATGAAATTGGTTTGGGCGCGGGTTCGTATCGTTACACTTTGCAATTGACGCCGGGAAGAACACCTTTTAAACTCGCTGAACATCATTGGTTGTTTCCTTATGTCTTTCAGGTGACCGGGCGGGGTATGGTTTCTGAGATGAAACAAGCTTTGGTTTGGAAGGGGGAGGCGGTTTTTCACGTCGATGAAAAACCTAGCCCAGATGGTCAAAGCGCGGACACTGTCGACCCACGGCCGACCTTCAGCGTCTATGCGCAGATACCGGAAGAAACGCTTGTGCTCCAGCCGGGATCGTCAAAAGCTTTGCGTTAATCGATGGTCTGTGGTTCCTATACAGAGTTCAAGCAGCATAGGCAAATATCTTGTTTAAGAATCCCATCCGGTAAAAAATTTTGTTAAAATGATCGTGTCATGACGCCCTTTTCGCTCAATCAAATTTTTCAAGGCCAGCCGTCGATCGCGGCCGGTTTGGATATTGGGACGCATTCCAGCAAAATGGTTGTTTTAAAAAAGACCGCGGGGCGGCTGGAACTCCTGCACTGCTCGATTGAGCCCATTGACCAGGGGGATGAGAAAGCGTCGGTAAAAAGTTTGTTGAAGAAAGTTTCGATCAATCCCCTTCCTTGCCGAACCGCGCTTTTTGGACGGGGAACGCTGCTGCGGGTGGTGGAGACCACCCGCATGTCGGCGAGCGAACTGAAAAAATCATTTGCCTTTGAGGCCGATCGCTATTTTCCATTTCCGGCGAAAGATGTCTTTATGGATTGCGCCATCATCGATAGCAAGCGTAAAGATAACAAGATGACGGTGCTGATCGCGGTGGCAAAAAAGGAATTGGTCAACGAGCGTTTGAAGCTTTTAAAGGAGATCGGGTTACCAGTCGATCATATTGGCCTTAACGCGATCGCCTTAGCTAACGCTCTTGCTTGGGCCGGCCCATCGATTGCCCCTTTTGTTTCTGGAAATCAGGCCTCATCAGCGAGTCTGGCCCCGTCGGTGGCGATCCTGGATATAGGAGAAATGGAAAGCAATTTAACAATTCACATCAACAGCGTTCCCCGGTTCAGTCGTGATTTTTACATTGGCGGACGGGAACTCACCCGCTGCATTACCAATGTGAAGAGCGTCTCTTTAGAAGCGGCGGAAAAGTTAAAAGCCCAGGGCGGCCCGGAGATCCTCTCGATACTCGAATCCAATGATTCACCTTTATTTGACATCTTGACTGAGTTACGACTGTCTTTTGATTATTTTACGACCGAACATAAGGTCCAACCCGCTAAATTGTTGATCACCGGCGGGGCTTCTGGCATTCCTGGCATCGCCGGCTTGATGACAAAACATCTGGATTTGAATGTGGAACAGTTCAATCCGTTTACAAAGATAAAATCGCACCGGTCCCTTGATCAAAAGGATTGGGAAATGCACTTAGGTGAACTGGCCGTGGCCTTAGGATTGGCGCTATCGCATTTTGAATGAGGATTTTAAAATGATTTCCATCAATTTTGTTCCGGAACATTTGCATAAGAAAAATCAGCGGCCGTCGGAATTTTGGCTGACCGAGTCCTGGATCAAGAAATGGATTTTAGCGACGGTCCTCGTTTTGACAACGATCCACGGCATTTTGCAA
>JAHFFT010000024.1 GCA_023247795.1 Candidatus Omnitrophota bacterium | reverse complement strand
CGGCGAGTTCACGAAAGGCTTGATCGCGCTGGTGCTTGATTTCTTCTTCTTGAAATGGTGTCATTTTTTCTGATCAAAATTTGTTAGACCATAGCATGTTCGCCGGAAAATGTCAAGAGCGCCATTATAACATCGGCGCAGGGCAATAGCCATAACTCTTTATTTAGCATATATTTATGTTTATGGAAAACGCTAAAATTATGGAAAGCGTTTTCTTGACACCGTTATTTGCATATGTTATACTTCACCAGTTAACGTTAACGATATCAATATGTTAAAAGAAATCCTATCTCAGATCAATTGGGTCGATGTTCTAAGTATTTGTATCCTATTGCGTTGCATCTGGAAGGGAGCGGCTAAAGGAATTTTTATCGAGTTCTTTAAGCTGTTGGGAATGTTCTTTGCTATATTTTTCAGTATTCACTATTATTTGAAGTTGGCGGTCATTTTACGCGATCGCGGACATGTTCCCGTCAGCATTTGTGAGATAGCGGCTTTTGTTTTGATCTGGATCGTTACCCTTATTGTCTTTAACGGCATTCGGTCACTCGTGAGCCTCTGGATCAGCGGCGAGGAATTGAATTTTTTAAGTCGGTTTGGGGGGGTGTTGCTGGGTGCTTTACGCAGTGTGCTGGTCGCCGGTCTAACGATCATTTTGTTGCTGGTTCCTGGAAAGGAAATGCTTAGCAAAAATGTGCAAAATTCTTATTCCGGATGGCGGTTATCGCAAGTGCCCCTTCAGATCTACAGTTTTGGTTTTGAGAACATCGTCAAGACCTATTTTCCCTTAGAGCAGAACGCAATGGATTCACTGCATTCCTCCTCTCGCCAAAGGGATCGAAAACAGCCATAAGTTTTTTTCCGTCAACCATCATGGAGGATGCCTTGAGACTTGGGGATCTTCATAAATTTTTTATTCAAGAAGGCATTGCCGCGGATCCACGGAAAAGCGCGCAGGTCGAAGCCCAGTTACGGAAGGCCAAATCCGAATTTCGAAAGTTGAAATCGTCGGATCGAAAGTTCTTTGATAGTGAAAAATTTTGGAACCCTTACGCGGATTCGCGGATCCTCAATGGGGACCCAGAAAGACAAATCAAGCGGATCATGGTCGGCATCGATATCGATGTCGGCGAACTCTTGATGGCGAAAGAATTATCCCGCAGCAAGGAACCGATAGATCTGGTTTTGGCGCATCATCCAGTCGGGATCGCCTTGGCGGGATTGTGCGAAGTGATGGATTTGCAGACCGACGTCCTAAAGAATCTTAAATTGCCATCGAAGGTTGCTGAAGGGTTGATGAATCGGCGTATCGCGGAAGTTAGTCGCCGGTTGCATAGCGATAACCATACCCAAACCGTTGACGCGGCGCGATTGCTCGATGTCCCTTTGCTGAGCTGTCATACGCCGACGGACAATCACGTGACACGGTATCTGCAGCAACGGATGGATCAAAAGAAACCAAAGACCTTGCAGAACGTGGTCGATCTTTTATTGGCAGAGCCGGAATATCGTGCCGGTGCGGCGCTCAAGTCCGGCCCAACGGTCTTGGTTGGCGATCGGAAAGATCTCGCCGGACGGATTCTTGTAGATATGACCGGCGGCACCGAAGGGTCCAAAGAAGTTTTTGCCAGGTTGTCACAGGTCGGGATCAATACATTGCTTTGCATGCATTTGTCGGAGCAGCATTTCACGCGGGTGAAAACGGAATTTTTAAATGTGGTCAATGCCGGGCACATGGCGAGTGATAATTTGGGGATCAATTTGGCTTTAGATAAACTGCAGAAAAAAGCCGCGATTGATATTGTTGAATGTTCGGGATTTAAGAGGTTTCGACGCTGATGGGCTTCATTCCCAACGAAGTGATCCAAGAGGTTTTAGACCGCTGTGATATCGTTGAGCTGATATCAACGTATATTCCGTTGAAGCGTTCCGGGCAAAATTTCAAAGGGTTGTCACCGTTTCAGCACGAGAAGACAGCATCGTTCTTTGTCAGTCCCAAAAAGCAGATTTTTCATTGTTTCAGTTCTGGAATGGGAGGCAATGCCATTACCTTTGTCATGAAAATGGAGCGGCTCGAGTTCCCGGAAGCGGTGCAATTTTTGGCCGATAAAGTCGGGGTGGTCATCCCCAAAAAAGATTTGCGGGACGAGAAGGAACAGCAGAAAAAACAGGTGGGCTTTGACATCAACCGGCAAGCGCTTGAATATTTTCATAAAAATTTGATTTCGGACCGTCGACCGTCGGCACAGCAGGCGCGAGAATATTTGAAGTCACGCAACGTCAATTTGGAAGACGCCCAACGGTTTAAATTGGGGTACGCGCTTGAGGAATGGGATGGGCTCATCAAGCATCTGCGTGGCAGCGGAATTAGCCTTTCACAGATGGAGAGTGCCGGACTCATTGTTCCCCGACGGGAAGGCCAAGGATTTTATGACCGCTTTCGCGAGCGGATCATTTTTCCGATTTTTGATATCCAAGGACGCTGTGTTGCTTTTGGCGCCCGGACCATGCAGAAAGAGAACTCGGCGAAGTATGTCAATTCACCGGAAACCGATCTTTATACCAAGGGGAAGCACCTCTACGGATTCCATCTGGCGAAAGACGCCGTGATCCGTGAAGACCGGGTGTTGGTCGTCGAAGGTTATATGGATTTCATGGTTCCGTTTAAAAACGGAATTGAAAATATTGTGGCGTCCTTAGGAACGGCCTTGACCATTGATCAGATCCGTTTGCTCCGTCGCTACACCAAGAATGTCGTGATGTTATTTGATGCCGATCTCGCCGGACAGTCGGCGATGTTGCGTAGCATTGATCTTTTGATTGCCGAAGATTTGAACGTGAAGTTGGTTTGCTTAGCGGAGGGCCATGATCCGGATTCTTTTGTTCAGCAGTTTGGCGCGGAGGCCCTTAAAAAAATGATTGAATCCGCGGAATCGATCTTTGATTTCAAATTGAAATTGCTGTTGCGGCGCGCGCCAGACTCAAATATTGAAACGACCGCTCAGATTGCCGTGGAGATGCTCGCGACCATCGATCAGTTCAGCAATGCCATTGTTAAGTCGGAATACATCCGTCGTTTAGCGCATGAATTGCGCGTTAAAGAAGACACGCTTTGGGAAGAGCTGAAAAAGATCGGGCTAAAGAATGCTGGGCGGGTGAGTTCTAGTCCGATTGAGCCGTCGGTGCCGGTCAGTCAGCCGATCCGGCCGGTGGAACGGGATTTGGTGCACTTGATGTTGGAAGATGACCAATTCATTGATTTGACCAAGTCGGCCGTTGAGTTGGACGATTTTCAAAATTCGAATGTGCGCGATGTCGTGAAAAAGATTTTTGATTTGTTTGCAGAGGGGCAGAAGATTTCTCCGGCGTCGCTCGTGAATTGTTTTGATGATGAGAAGGTCTCGCGGCTCATTTCCGCCATCGTCTCATCGTCGGAGAGTGTGTTGGAAAATAAGCACAAGGTCCATCAGGACTGTATCAAACGGTTGCGGCAGGAACGTGTGCGGTCGCAGCGCCAGAAGTTGCAGCAAAAAATGCAGGACGCAAAAAATATTGGGGATCAAGAGAAGTTGGATCATTTGGTAAGGGAGTTTAATCAATTAATCAAGGGGTAGAAAAAATGAACCGTAAAGAGTTGAAGAATGATCTCGATAAGTTGATCGCCCTTGGAAAAAAGAAAGGGTATTTGACTTATGATGAGGTGAACGACACCTTGTCGGAGAAGATCGATTCGTCAGAAGAGATCGATCATGTATTTGAGATCCTTGACGGAAAAAACATCAAGGTCATCGAATCCGAGGAAGATGCCGAGGAGATGGAACTCGAGGATGAAGAGAGCCGTGAGCAACAGGTGCGTCGTCTGCGCGAAGAGCAGACCCGCGACGACGAATATGCGGATAAATTCATACCGCTTGATGATCCGGTCAAGATGTATCTCAAACAGATGGGATCGATCCCGCTTTTGACCCGTGAAGAAGAAATCAGCCTGGCCAAACGCATTGAGGAGACCGAACAGAAATTTGCCGAGGCGTTGTTTATGACGTCTTATGCCCGAAAAGAGGCCTTGGAAAAGGTCAATCTGGTTTTGAAAGAGCAGATCAACGTCGAGGATGTGATTAAGGACGAATTGGAAAGACGCCCCAAACTGATCCGGGATTTGAACCAGATCATCAAGCGGGTGCGGCATAGCCGCGTCGGGACAGAACAAGCAGCCATGGCGTTGGCCGAATTCAAACTCACGGCAACCGTGAACGAGGAAATTGTTGAAAGGATGGTCGAGCTGATTGATTCGGTTGAAAGGATCGATAAGGCCCTGAAAGGAAACCGGAAAGACAAGAACACGGCGCAGCTGCGCAAGGAGCGAAGCCGGTATCAGAAGGCCCTGGGCGATTCCATCGGGAATCTCAAAGAGCAGCTGCGGGTCATCAAGATCCGTCAGTCAAAATTCAATAAGGCCAAGAAACTTTTGGTTGAAGCGAATCTGCGTTTGGTCGTCAGCATCGCCAAGAAATATATCAACCGTGGTCTGTCCTTTTTGGATTTGATCCAAGAGGGGAACATGGGGTTGATCCGTGCGGTTGAGAAATTTGAATACAAACGCGGATACAAATTTTCAACTTACGCGACGTGGTGGATACGCCAGGCGATCACCCGATCAATCGCCGATCAAGCGCGCACCATCAGGATTCCGGTCCACATGACCGAGACCATCAATAAAATCATTCGGATCTCCCGTTTGTTTGTGCAGGAGTACGGCCGGGAACCGACGGCGCAGGAAATTTCCAAGCAGATGAGGATTTCGGTCACCAAAGTCAAAGAGATTTTAAAAATTTCGCAGGTACCGATCTCTTTGCAAACTCCGATCGGTGATGAAGGCGACACCAATTTCGGTGATTTCATTGAAGATAAAAAAGCAGTGTCACCGGCGAACGCAACACTGCATTCGATGTTGAAGGAAGAAATTTCCGCTGTTTTAGAGAGCCTGGATTCTCGCGAACGCAAGATTTTGGAATTGCGTTTCGGAATTCATGACGGCACCAGCCGAACCTTGGAAGAGGTTGGTAGTGAATTCAACGTGACTCGTGAACGGGTCCGTCAAATTGAATCCAAGGCCCTGCGGAAATTGCGCCATCCGACCAGGTCTCGTCGGATCAAGCAATTTCTCGACATCTCATCACGTGAGGTGGAGGTTGCCATTTAACGAGTGTCAAGTTGTTGTTTTGATGGCGAAAGGCCTGCTGACCGGTATGGGCAGGCCTTTTCGTTTTTAGCGAAGAGAAGGATTGGTTATGAAAAGTACTAAAAAAGTTATTCAGAAATCAGTCAACGGGCGATTGCATGAGATTCCAGCAAGCCTTTCGCCGGAACGCTTGCCCAGCCCCAGCGTGACTGGGCTGCGCTCGGCTCTCGTCCTCGCTCTCCCCCGCCAAGGCGGGGGAACCGTGCCCGCTCGTCCTCGCGACGTCCGGCTCAAGGCCGGCTGGAATCTTCCAGGGAGAATTTTGGGACAGTCGATATTGTTCCTTTTGTTTTTCAGCCTTTTGTGCGGTATGGGTAAGAGTCACGCCGAGGAAGACGCGTTTGATCCAAAGTTGAAAGAGCTCTGCAACGAAGTTGTGATGTCGATTTACCAAGAGATTGAAAAGGAAAAGGCGCGTTATCCAGAATTGGAGAATTTTGATAAGTCGCGTCTGACGGAAAATCAATATGGGATTTATCAAATCGATTATGAGTACACCGGAGAGGCCCGAGATAAGGCCCAGACACCTTACCGTTTTGGGTTGACCATTGATCGCATGAAGGATGTCACGTTTGAACAGTCGCGAGACTCGTTCAATTTTGGTTTTCCCTTGCTGGATGTGAAATTTTCCGGCTATCAACGCAAGCATTTGTTGCGCACCCAGTTTGATGTCCTGCCGCTCATCCAAAAGTACGGGGATCTGTTAGCGGGATATCAGCAGGAATATCTTCCTTTGCGGCTTGAGTTGCGCACGATAAAAGACACATATCACGTGCGGGAAGATGTTGAGTTCGAAGTGATTCTTAAGAATGTCAGCAAACGCCATATGATTGTTAAGGGATTGGGGCAATCGACCCTGTTTTTTCTTTTTGATAATCAGTATTGGGGGACCCGGCCAACAGACAATTCTCAAGGAGGAGAAAGCGTCATTTTGAAATCAGGGGAATCGATCCATATGCGGTTCAAAGGAGAGAGTTTTCAGAAGCCACATAAGTTCGAGATTTTCAGCGTTTATCTGATGAGCATCAAAGGGGTCAACCCTACCGGGACGTTGAAAGTAAGCGTTGTTGATGAATGAAATCGCCTTAGGAATTGCCACGCGTGTTCCCTCATATTCTGTTGAAAATCCAAAATCCTTGTGTTATATTGAAAGTCAAAATTTTCGGGAAATAAAAGAGTTACAGCAAATTTGTGGATGAGGGCCCATAGCTCAGCCGGTTAGAGCAGTTGACTCATAATCAATTGGTCCGTGGTTCAAGTCCACGTGGGCCCAGAATGTAAAATGGGCTGTTTACCGACGATGAGTCGGCAAACCGACCTGGCAGGTTATGATAAAGTTCAATCGAAATGGGCGCATAGCTCAGCTGGTTAGAGCGTTGCCCTCACATGGCAGAGGTCGAAGGTTCGAGTCCTTCTGTGCCCATTATTGGTTTTGGGGAAAGGGAAAGATTCGTTGACGCAGACGACAATACTAGAGACGGTTAAAAAGCTGGTCGCGTTACAAAAGATTGATCGGGAAATATTTCATTTTAAGCGTGAACTCAAGGCCGGGCCCGAGGTTTTGGCTGAGACGCAAAAGCAGTTCGAGGCCAAGAAGGCCAGGTTGAAGGAGCTCGAAGAAAAATTTAAGACCATTCAACTTGAGCGCAAAGGATTGGAAGGGGACCTGTTGGTCAAAGAGGACGCCATCCGCAAAGTCAATGCCCAGCTTTCCGAGATCAAGACCAATAAAGAATATACCGCCAAGCTCGTCGAGATTGAAGGGGTCAAGGCGGATAAATCGATCATTGAAGAAAAGATTTTGAATTTTTACGACCTCGGCGACCAAGTTCAAGTCTTGATCAATCAGGAAAAAGAAGCGCTTAAGCAAGAAGAGCAAAAATATTTGAAGGAAAAACAGGTCATTGAGGCCTCGATGAAAGACCTGGAAGGCAAAAAGTCGGTTTTGGAAAATCAGCGTAAGCAAATTGCCCCGGAACTGGACAAGAATCTCCTGCTGAAATACGAAAAAATTTTGAATAACAAAGATGGATTGGCGTTGGTACCGGTGACGGGTGCCTCCTGCGGCGGTTGTTACATGAATGTACCGGCGCAAGTGGTTAATCAGATCAAGATGCACCAAGATATGGTGCAGTGCGAATTTTGCGCTCGGATCCTTTATCTTCAAGAAGATGTGTGAGGTTGCTCTTTGAACCGAAGTTTAACGGTATATACCGACGGGGCTTGTAGCGGCAATCCAGGAAGAGCGTCGATCGGTGTTGTGATCCTTGAAAATGGTCAAGTGATCAAAGAGATCTCGAAGGCCATTGGCAACGCGACCAACAACATTGCCGAATATACCGCTTTGATTTGCGCTTTAGAAGCGTGTTCGGCTTTAAAGGCCGGCGAAGTTCACGTCTTTACCGACAGTGAACTGCTTTATAAGCAGATGATCGGACAATATAAAGTCCGTGATGAGGGGATCAGATCTTTGTCTGATCAGGTTCGGCGTTTGATCTCGCAGGTGGGTCGTGTTGAAATCCAGCACATCCCTCGGGAAAAAAACAAAGAAGCTGATCGGTTAGCGAAAAAGGCTCTCAAAGACGAGCAGGCCAAAATGGTTGCCTCTACGTCAAATGACGGGGGGGAGGAAAGTCCGAGCTCCAAAGGATAATGCACCCTGGTCATGCAGGGCACTCGACGAAAGTCGGGGAGGATCAGAGCTACAGTGACGAAGTCCCGCCTTCCTTAAAATTTTTAAGGCGGGCGGGAAGTGAAACGAGCAATCTCTGCATGGAGCAAGGTCAAATAAGGGAAAATCCTGTTTACAGGAACGAGGCGATCCGTTTCGTCATATTCCCGGGTAGACCGCAAGCGTATGGGAAGCGATTCCTATAGTGAGTTCAATAACCATATTTCCTTTTCGAAGGAAACAACAAAACTCGGCTTATTGGTTTGCTCGTCGTAAATTGAGTTTTAATTTTAAAAAATGTTTTTGTCAATGTTCGGTTTAATAGGAGGGTATCATGTCAGGGCATTCGAAGTGGGCTAAGATCAAACACAAAAAAGCGGCAACCGACGCGAGCCGTGGGGCCGCGTTTACGAAAGTGACCCGCGAGATTACAGCTGCGGCAAAAGAAGGCGGCGGTAATCAAGACCATAATATCCGTTTGCGGGCGGCTGTGGCGCGGGCGAAAGAGATCAACATGCCCAACGCCAATGTTGAGAACGCTATCAAAAAAGGGACCGGCGAGTTGCCGGGTATTGTTTATGAGAACGTGACTTTTGATGCTTATGGTCCAGCGGGTGTTGCGATTTTGATTGAAGGATTAACGGACAATAAAAACCGTACGACTGCCGAGATTCGAAATATCCTGGCGAAAAAGGGCGGGAGTATGGCCGGGGCCGGAAGCACGTCCTGGATGTTCAGCTCTAAGGGTTATATCACAATTGAAAAAAAGAAAATCGCTGAAGACGCGTTGATGGAGATTGTGCTTGATGCCGGTGGTGAGGACATCAAGTCCGAGGGGGAATTTCATGAAATCACTTGTGATCCGGCGAATCTGGAAGCGGTTAAGAAGGCCATAACGGCAAAAGGCATTGCAATGGTTACTGCCGAGCTGACCAAGGTCCCGAGTTCAAGTATCGCGGTGCATGGCAATGACGTCAAGACGCTTCTAGCCTTGATGGAAAATTTAGAAGAGCAAGAAGATGTCCAGGCGGTACATGCTAATTTTGACATTTCCGAGGAGGAAATGGCGAAGGTTGCGGCGCAAGGATGAAAAGGGTTTTGGGCGTTGATCCAGGATTGAAAGTCACCGGATACGCCGTGATTGAAGTTGAGGGTTCCGGGAGCAGAGGATTTAAGTTGCTTGAGGCCGGGTGCATCGAACCCAAAAAAGACAGCGACCTGCCGCAAAGGCTTGATAAGATTTATTTTCATTTGCGGGAAGTGATTCAGCAGTATCAACCGCAGGTGATGGTATTGGAAAAGTTATACGCTCATCATCGGCACCCCGCAACTGTGAGCGTTTTAGGTCATGTGCGGGGAGTGATTTGTTTGGTCAGTGTTCATTGTCAAATAAAATTGGCGGAGTACAGTGTGAAGCGGATTCGTAAATCACTGCTGGGCCAGGGCGGCGTTGGAAAACAGCAGACCCGTGAGGTCGTGGCGCGATTTTTCAAGATTCCCGCCGAGAAACTGACCTTGGATGCCAGCGACGCGATTGCATTGGGTTTGGGATACTGCCATATGACGAGAGGACTTAGGGGACAGTCCCTTTAGGGACTGTCCCCTACTGAAATTCTTATGATTGTCAAGCTGCGAGGAAAATTTATTGAAAAGACCGATCATTCGGTCACCCTTGAAGTCCAGGGAATTTTTTACGAGCTTTTGGTGCCGATGTCGGTCTTGAAGCGGATTGACGAACGGAAAGACGGGAATGGTTTTCTTGAATTGATCACCTATCATTATTTTCAAACAACGCCTTCAAAAAGCATTCCGGTCTTGATTGGTTTTTTTAATGAGGTCGAACGCGATTTCTTTTTACAGTTCATTCAAGTGTCTGGTGTTGGGCCACGTGCGGCCATCAAGGCACTCAACCGTCCGATTTCAGAGATATCGCGCGCGATCAATGAAGCAGATGTGCGGCTTTTGACAACATTGCCCGGTATCGGACAACAGAAGGCCAAAGAAATCATTGCCAAATTGCAGGGGAAGGTTGTCAAATTTGGTTTGATCCGCGACCAGGATGTCGCGCAAGCGACTGAGCCGGCGGCAGAAGAGCACAGTTCCCACGACGAGGCCTTGGCGGTTTTACTCCAGCTGCAGTACACCAAGCCAGAGGCCTTGGCGATGATTGAAAAGGCCTTCAAACGGGCCAAAGGCATTGACACGACCGAACAATTATTGAATGAGATCTATAAACAAAGGATGAGTTGATCATGGATCAAGCGACACAGGATTATTACAAAGGTGTGGTGGAGTCCTTGTTATTTGTTAACGACAAACCGGTTTCGGGTGATCAGTTGAAGCAGGCCATTGAGAGTTTGAATTTGAATGAGATCAAAAAACTGATCGTGGAGTTGAAGGAAGAATACGAAACCCATCAGCGCGGGTTGGCCATCGTCGAAGTTGCCGGTGGTTATCAGATGCTCAGCAATCCCGGCTACGCTTCATTCATCCGTAATTTTTTTAAAATGCGGGTCAAGGACCGATTGACGCATCCGGCCCTTGAAGCCCTGGCCATCATCGCATACAAACAACCGGTGTCGCGGATGGATATTGAATTGATCCGCGGGGTCAATTCCGACGGTGTCGTTGGCCATCTTTTGGAGCGCGGGTTGATCAAAGTCACCGGCCGCAAAGAAGTGCCCGGCCGTCCGTACCTTTACGGGACAACCAAACTGTTTTTAGAATATTTTGGATTACGGGCCTTGGAAGACATGCCGAAATTGGATGTTTTTACGGAAATGAAAAAGATCGACGAGCAGCTGAAATTGAATGAAGAAAAGTTGTTGGCAGCCAATGAGCCGTTAGCGCAACCGACGCAAAAAGACATTCAAGATTCTGGAGTGCAAGCAGAACAGGAAGAACGAGTTGTTCAAGAAGATCTCGGCGTGCCAGACCTGAAGGCCGTGATGGATGAGTTGGAGCATCAGGAACAACAGCAGGCGATCTCGGCGCGGGCCGCGTCGCGATTGCAGGAGCTTGTCGAAGAGCAAGAACCGTCATCGTTGCTGCCGGAAGCGGATGTCTTTACGGAACCGAGCAAAGATTCCGATGAGGAAACGGACAAGGAAGAACATGACACTGAAGAGTCATCGTGAAAAAATTGATGTGATTGACGCGAAAATCGTCGAGCTTCTCAATGAACGGGCGAAATTGTGCCTGGCGATTGGCAAAGAAAAGATCGCGAGTCAAAAGGGGATCTATGCCCCGGGTCGGGAAAAAGAGATCCTGAAACGGATCCGGAATTTGAATCAAGGCCCGATGAAAATTGAGGCCTTGGAAGCGATTTATCGGGAGATCATGTCGAGTTCCTTAGCGTTGGAAAAACCTTTGCGCATTGCTTATCTAGGGCCGCCAGCCTCGTTTACCCAGCTCGCCGCTGAAAAAAAATTTGGTTCACAAGTTGAATATTTACCATGCGAAAACATATCGGTCATTTTTCAAAAGGTCGAGAATAGGCAATGTGATTATGGCGTTGCCCCCATTGAAAATTCGATTGAAGGAGCGGTTACGCACACCTTTGATCTTTTGGTGGATTCGGACTTGAAGATTTGCGCGCAGATTTTATTGGAGATATCTCACAATTTGTTGGGGAAGACCCCATTAAATCAAATCAAAGTGATTTATTCAAACCCACAGGTTTTCGGACAATGCCGCCATTGGCTGTTAGCAAATCTGCCGAAGGTCAAACTTGTTGATGTGGTTTCCACTTCGCACGCGGCCCAGCGGGTCCTGCATGAGAAAGGTTCGGCGTGCATTGCTTCGAGTTTGGCCGCGAAAGTTTATGGATTGCCGGTTTTAAAGAAGGACATCGAGGACCACAGCCATAATGTCACACGGTTTCTGGTCTTGGCCAATGATGATGTTGCGTCGACCGGAAGCGATCGGACGTCCATTTTATTTTCGATCAAAGATAAGGTTGGTGCTTTGCACGGGATGCTGACGCCGTTTTATCAAAATAAAATCAATTTGACCAAAATCGAGTCGCGCCCGTCGAAGAAACGGGTATGGGACTATTATTTTTTTGTCGATTTTGAAGGGCATCGCGAAGATCCCAAAGTCAGAAAGGCCCTTGATCAGTTGGAAGATATGTGCAAATATCTTAAAGTCCTTGGCTCTTATCCGAGCCTGGAATGAAAAGCCTTGCTTTGAAACACGTCCGCGAAATCAAGCCGTATCAACCGGGAAAACCGATTGAAGAAGTCCGGCGTGAGTTAGGTTTGCGGCAGGTGATTAAGCTGGCCTCGAATGAAACACCTTTTGGCCCGTCGCCGAAAGTCTTGAAGGCGATTGTAGATGCGGCGAAGAAAATCAATCGTTATCCGGACAGTGGATGTTTTTACTTGCGGCAAGCCTTGAGTGGACGTTTGCAGGTCCCAGGCAATCAATTGATCTTTGGCAACGGTTCCGATGAAATCATTGTTTTAGCCATTCGGGCTTTTGTTCATCCCGGGGATGAGGTGATCATTGCCCGACCATCTTTTTTGATTTATGACATTGCAGCGAAGGCGGCCGGGGCCAAGGTGCGGTCGATTCCCTTACAGGATTTTCGTTATGATCTCGACGGGATGGCGGCCGCGGTGAATCAACGAACCAAGATCATTTTTATCGGGAACCCGGACAATCCGGCCGGGACCTATGTGTCAGAGCGGCCATTGCAGGCGTTTTTGAAAAAGATCGGAAAAAAGATTTTGGTTTTTATTGATGAGGCTTATTTTGAATATGTCTTGGCCAAGGATTATCCAAACAGCATCAAGCTTTTGAAAAAGTTTTCCAATGTGCTCGTTGCCCGGACCTTCTCCAAAATGTATGGATTAGCCGGGTTGAGGGTGGGGTATGGTGTGGCCAACGGGGATGTGATTGATATCTTGAATCGTCTTCGGGAACCGTTCAATGTGAATTCGATAGCACAGGCCGCGGCCCTGGCTTGTTTGCAAGATCAGCCTTTTTACCGTCGCTGTGCTAAGTTGATTGAAAGTCAGCGGCAGGTGCTTTATCGGGATTTGGAGGCCTTGGATTTGCGGATTGTTAAGACGGTGACGAATTTTATTTTGGTTGATGTGAAGCAAAAAAGTCAAAACGTGGCGCGAAGGCTTTTAGAGCGTGGGGTCATCGTGCGCGACATGGGATTTTGGGGATTGGACACGTTCCTTCGGGTCACGATCGGCACCGACAAGGAAAATGAAAAATTTATTAAAGTTTTGAGGGAGATATTATGATTGTTATCGTCAAACCTGAGGCAACCGAAAAGCAGATTGCCCATATTGTTGAAAAGGCCGAAAAGCTGGGGCTCAAGGCGCATATCTCTCGCGGGGTTGAGCGCACCATCATCGGTTTCATTGGGCCAGAAGATGTTTTACGGGTGATTCCTTTGGAAGTGTTTCCTGGTGTCGAGCGCGTGATCCCGGTGTTGTCGCCGTATAAGTTGGTTTCCCGAGAATTTCGTCGGGAAGGGTCGATTGTTAAGATCCGCAATCGTCTGGAGATCGGCGGTAAAAGACTTATCATCATGGCCGGACCTTGCTCTATCGAGAGTTTTGATACGTTGTTATCGGTGGCCAAAAAGATCAAGGCAGCCGGGGCAACGGTTTTGCGCGGGGGCGCGTTCAAACCGCGGACATCACCTTATGATTTTCAGGGGCTGGGCGAAGAAGGCTTGAAATACATGAAGCAGGTCGGTAAAGAATGTGATTTGGCAACGGTTTCGGAAGTGATGGACCCGCGCGACGTTGAGTTGATGGACCGCTTCGTCGATATTTTTCAGATTGGGGCGCGGAATATGCAAAATTTTTCGCTTTTGAAGGAAGTGGGTATGACGCAGAAGCCGGTTTTATTAAAGCGCGGCTTGAGTGCGACGATCAATGATCTGCTCATGTCCGCGGAATACATATTGGCGAAGGGGAACTTCAATGTGATGCTGTGCGAACGAGGGATTCGGACTTTTGAGACAGCCACCCGTAACACGTTAGATATCAACGCGGTGCCGGTGGTTAAGCAAAAATCGCATTTGCCCATGATCGTGGATCCGAGTCATGGGACGGGACGCTGGGGCCTGGTGGGCAGTGTTGCCAAGGCCGCGGTTGCCGCGGGGTGCGATGGCCTGATGATTGAGGTGCACGAAAATCCGGAAGAGGCTTTTTCCGACGGTGCTCAGTCTTTGGTGCCAGAGAATTTTTCCGAACTCGTTGTCCAGCTCAAAAAGGTTGCCCTGGCCGTAGAACGGGAGATTTGAGATTGATTTCTTTTAGACCGCAGCAATTTCGAAAAATCGCGATCATCGGTGTTGGTTTGTTGGGTGGGTCGATTGGGTTGGCCGTTAAGAAGCAAAAAATCGCTTCGGAAGTCGTTGGCTTATCCCAACATCAGGCCTCACTCGACGCCGCTTTGAGCCTTGGTGCCATTGATCAGGGCACGCAAGATCTCAAACAGGCGGTCGCCCACGCCGATCTGGTGATCCTTTCGACCCCGGTGAATATCATTCAAGGGATGCTGTCCAACATGGGGCCTTTTTTAAAAAGGCATTGCATCGTGACCGACGTTGGCAGTACCAAGTCTTCGATTGTGAGTACGGCAGAAAAGCATTTGCCGGATTTTGTTTATTACGTCGGGTCGCATCCGCTGGCCGGATCGGAAAAGCGCGGTGTGGAAAGTGCCCGTCCGGATTTGTTTGAACAGTCCATATGCCTGGTCACTCCGACGGAAGAAACCAATCGGCAGGCCCTGGAGCGACTTAAAAATTTTTGGCAGAGCCTTGGTGCGCAGGTCAAGACCCTTTCCCCTCAGGAACACGACGGCATTTTGGCTACCATCAGCCACCTGCCGCATGTCGTGGCCTATACTCTCATGGACAGCATCCCCAAAGAGCATCTTGCTTATGCCGCCGGCGGTTTGAAAGATTTGACCCGGATCGCCTCTTCCTCGCCGCAAATGTGGAATGACATTTGCATGAACAATTCCAAAAATATCATTAAGGCGATTGATGAGATGGTGGAGAAGCTGGGACTGATCCGCAAGTCCATAGCGACGAATGACCACAAATCGTTAATCACTCAATTTGCAGCGGCAAAAACGAAACGTGATGAACTTGGGGCGAGTTAACTTGATCATCACCATCGACGGACCGGCCGGCGCCGGGAAAAGCACCGCTGCCAAGGCCTTGGCTAGCCGATTGCATTTTCTCTATATGGACACCGGGGCGATGTATCGTGCCGTGACCTTGAAGGCCTTGCGAAAGGGAGTTGATTGGCAGGATCGTGTAGCGTTAATCGCGTTGACGCGGACAACAACCGTGATTTTGCGTCAGGCGCGGTCCGGTGATTTAGAGGTGCTCTTAGACGGTGAAGATGTGAGTGCCGCGATTCGTCAAGTGGATGTGACCGAGAAAACACAGTACATCGCCCAGGAACCGGTTGTGCGGAAAGTGGTGGTGAGCTGGCAGCGCAAGATCGGCGAACAGGGAAACGTTGTTGTGGAAGGACGAGATGTCGGTACAGTTGTTTTCCCAAAGGCCCGGTATAAATTTTATTTGGACGCCGATGCCGAACAGCGGATCACCCGGCGTCTTAAAGATTTTGCAGAGCAGGATGAAAAGGTCGATGCCGCGACGGTCCGCAAGACCGTTTTGGATCGGGACCAAAGTGATATGACCCGCAAGGCCAGCCCGTTAAAAAAAGCCGATGACGCCATTGTCATCGACACAACCGATTTGACCGTCGAGCAAACCGTTGCGAAGATGTTGGGATATATCGATATAGGGGGGCTGTCCCTTTAGGGATTGTGCCTCAATTTTTCGATCAGCGCATATGTTGATCGCGGTAAGTACGGAATCAACCAACAAAAATTGATTTGATGGAGTGTATAGGAAACGATGGACATCATCTATCTTGGAATCGCGGCGGTGTGTGTAGGGATCAGCGTTTGGTTTATCAGATTTTGTCAGCAGTTGCTGATGGAAGATAAACCCTGATTTTGGGGGCGGATCTTCGGGAATCAGAGTTCAGTCCATCGGATAAGAAATGGGGGACCCATGAATTTCATTTATTTGATCGCCGCTATCATCACGTTCGGTGTGTTGATCTATTTGATCTGCACTCTGTTAAAAGGGGAACGGATGTCATGATCGATATGGCCTGGATCCAGTTCAGCCTTTATTTGGCCGCACTCATTGGTCTTGCTAAACCATTGGGCGTTTATATGGCCCAGGTCTATGAAGGAAATATTCCTCATCCTATGCGATGGTTGTCGGGCCTAGAGAAAGCCATTTATCAACTGACGGGCCAAGGCAAGAGCGAGGAGATGTCCTGGAAAAATTACGCCTTGGCCATGCTGACTTTTAACACGGCTGGATTTTTGTTTTTATATTTTTTGCAGAGGCTGCAAGGTATTCTACCATTGAATCCACAAGGGTTGCCGGCCGTCAGTCCGGACTCAGCGTTCAATACCGCGATTTCTTTTGTCACGAATACCGATTGGCAGGGATATGGTGGTGAGTCCACGATGAGTTATTTGACGCAAATGGTTGGATTGGCTGTTCAGAATTTTGTTTCAGCAGCGACGGGGATGGCGGTCCTCATCGCCCTTATCAGAGGTTTTGCCAGGAAAAAAATGGAAACAGTCGGGAATTTTTGGGTGGATTTGTTGCGGTCGATACTTTACATTTTATTGCCTTTGGCCGTTATCTGGTCGGTGGTGCTGGTTTCTCAAGGTGTTCCGCAGACCTTTGATCGATCGATGACAGCCATTGTCGTACAACCCGCCTCGACTCGCGTCTTTAGCGAGGCGGGGCCGACCAAGGATGCCCAGGGACAAATCCGCGCTGAACAGACCATTGCCGTCGGACCGGTTGCTTCGCAAATCGCCATCAAGCAGCTCGGGAGCAATGGCGGCGGATATTACAACGTGAATTCCGCGCATCCTTTTGAAAATCCCACACCGTTATCCAATTTTTTTGAAGTGTTGGCGATCCTTTTAATTCCAGCCGCTTTTTGTTGCACCTTTGGCGTGATGGTCAAAGACCGTCGGCAGGGATGGGCTTTATTGACGGTGATGTCGATCATTTTTGCGGTGTTTTTGGTGATCGGATACTCCTTTGAATCGCGGCCAAACCCTTTGATTGCCCAGCTTGGAGTTGATCAGCCAATCGGAAATATGGAAGGCAAAGAGACCCGGTTTGGCGTCGGTGAATCGGTCTTCTGGGCCACAGCCACGACCGCGGCCTCCAATGGATCGGTCAACGCGATGCATGACTCATTTATGCCCTTAGGTGGATTGGTCCCGCTGGTGATGATGCTATTTGGTGAAGTCATCTTCGGCGGTGTGGGTTCGGGGTTATACGGCATGATTGCTTTTGTGATTGTAGCGGTCTTTGTCGCCGGACTCATGGTCGGACGGACACCGGAATATTTGGGTAAAAAGATAGAAAGCTTTGAGATGAAAATGGCGCTGGTGGCTTTGTTGGTGACGCCTTTTTTTGTTTTATCATTGACCGCCCTAGCGCTTATGACGTCCGCTGGCAAAGCGGGGATTTTTAACAGCGGCATGCACGGGTTTACCGAAGTCCTTTATGTTTTTTCCTCGGCGGCAAATAACAACGGCAGCGCCTTTGCTGGATTGGCAGCCAACAATTTTTTTTATAATGTGACATTGGGTCTGGCGATGTTTTTCGGACGTTATTGGATCGCGATCGCGATGCTGGCCATGGCAGGGTCGCTGGCGCGCAAACAAAAAATTCCGGCGAGCGCGGGCACATTGGTCACGCACACACCTTTGTTCATTGGCTGGCTTATTGCCACGATTGTCCTGATTGTGGTCCTCAATTACCTTCCGGTTTTAGCGTTAGGCCCGGTGATTGAGCAGCTCATGTTGAATCAAGGAATGATGTTTTAGCAACGGGTAGGTGTTTAAAAATGGCTGTTAGAATGATGAACAATAAAAGGGTCAGCGTACACACCAAAACACTAACAACCGAGATTTGGGCGCGAGCCATTTTGGATTCGTTTAAGAAACTTGATCCGCGCTGTCAGGTCCGTAATCCGGTCATGTTTGTGGTGTATGTCTATAGTGGCTTGGTCACGGTGCTTTTCATTCAGGCGCTTTTTGGAAAAGGGGAATCTTCCGCCGCGTTCATTGGTCAGGTCACTGCTTGGTTGTGGTTCACATTGCTCTTCGCGAATTTTTCAGAAAGTTTGGCCGAGGGAAGGGGCAAGGCCCAAGCCGAGGCCTTGCGGAACACCCGCAAACAAACCAAAGGTAAAAAATTGCATCAGGCCCGGCATGGTTCGGTATTTGATCTGGTTTCGTCAACTGACCTGCGTTCGGGCGAGATCGTTTTGGTTGAAAAAGATGATATCGTTCCTGCCGACGGAGAAGTGATCGAAGGGGTCGCTTGCGTTGATGAAAGTGCGATCACCGGCGAGAGTGCCCCTGTTGTGCGAGAATCGGGCGGCGACCGCAGTGCCGTCACCGGCGGGACGCGGGTCATCTCCGACTGGATCGTAGTGCGGGTGACCGCGAGTCCAGGAGAAGGGTTTTTGGACCGGATGATCCATCTCGTTGAAGGTGCTAAGCGGCAAAAAACACCCAATGAAATCGCCTTGAATATCCTTTTGTCGGGACTGACCATTGTTTTTCTTTTAGTTTGCGCTACCCTGTTGCCTTTTTCCATTTACAGCATTCACATGATGGGGCAGGGAACCGCCATTACGATGACCGCGCTCATTGCCTTGCTGGTTTGTCTCATTCCGACGACGATCGGAGGATTGGCCAGTGCCGTCGGTATTGCCGGGATGGATCGGTTGTTAAGACGAAATGTCATTGCCATGTCCGGCCGCGCGGTTGAAGCCGCTGGAGACGTGAATGTGCTCTTGCTTGATAAGACCGGGACCATCACCCTGGGGAACCGCGAAGCCGTTGATATCATTCCCGTCGGCAATTTCAATGTGAACAAAGTCGCGGAATTGGCACAGCTCGCTTCTTTGACCGATGAAACGCCGGAGGGAAGAAGCATTGTGGTACTGGCCAAACAAAAATACGGTCTGCGTGGAGAAACCAGCGAAGATCATAAGAATTTTCGTTTCATCCCTTTCACGGCGCAATCACGCATGAGTGGCGTTGACATGGGAGAAATGAAAATCCGTAAAGGCGCCCACGACGCGGTGACCAAATATGTTCAGTCTTTGGGCGGCGTTGTACCACCGAGCTTGAAGGATGCTGTCGAGAAAATTTCTAAAAGCGGGGCGACCCCTTTGGTTGTTTCCTGCGATGAGCAGATCATCGGCGTCATTCATCTCAAAGACGTTGTCAAGGGGGGAATCAAAGAGCGGTTTATGCAATTGAGAAAGATGGGGATCAAAACGGTGATGATCACCGGCGATAACCCTTTAACGGCCGCCGCGATCGCGGCCGAGTCTGGTGTCGATGATTTTTTAGCCGAGGCGAAACCCGAGGACAAATTGAAACTCATCCGTGATTATCAAGCCGCTGGTGAAATGGTGGCCATGGCAGGTGATGGGACCAATGACGCCCCAGCTCTCGCCCAGGCTGACGTGGCGGTCGCGATGAATACTGGAACCCAGCCCGCCCGGGAAGCGGCGAACATGATTGACTTAGACAGCAATCCGACCAAATTGATTGAAACTGTTGAAGTAGGAAAGCAGTTGCTGATGACGCGGGGGGCCTTGGCGACATTCAGCATAGCCAATGACGTGGCGAAATACTTCGCGATCATTCCAGCGGCCTTTGCCTCGACCTACCCAGCACTCGGAATTTTTAACATCATGCATTTGGGGACCCCGCAGAGCGCTATTCTCTCGGCGGTGATTTATAACGCTTTGATCATCATGGCCCTCATTCCCATTGCCTTGACCGGTGTGCCTTACCGGCCCGTCGGAGCGGCGCAGCTTTTGCGCGATAATCTGCTGATTTACGGTGTGGGCGGTTTACTGACGCCGTTTATGGGGATCAAATTGATTGATATGATTTTGGTTGCGTTGAAAGTGGTTTAAGTTTAAGGAGACAAATTATGCTCAAACATCTCTGGACTTCGCTCAAAATGCTGTTGATTTTAACCGTGCTGACCGGTGTGGTTTATCCTTTGACGGTGACCGCGATCGCCCAGTTGCTTTTCGCCAATAAGGCCAATGGTAGCCCGATCATCAGCAACGGAAAATTGATCGGCTCAGAACTGATTGGCCAGCAGTTTGATGATCCAAAATATTTTTGGGGCCGGCCTTCGGCTATATCGCCGACTTATAACGCCAGTGCTTCATCCGGATCAAATTTAGGGCCGACAAATAAGGCCTTGATTGTGGCGATCAAATCACGTGTGGCAACACTCCAGGCGGCAGACCCTGATCAACACAGCCCGGTTCCTGCCGAACTGGTCACAGCCTCTGCCAGCGGGCTCGACCCACACATTTCTCCAGAGGCCGCGAATTATCAAATTCCGCGTATCGCCAGATTGCGAGCCATACCAGAGGCGGAATTGGTTGGTCTGGTCGAGCGGTCAGCACAAGGCCGTTTGTTGGGTATTTGGGGCCAACCCCGCGTGAATGTGCTGAAGCTTAATTTGGCGCTGGATGAGTTGCGATCCTCGCGAACCAACCCCAGGGGGTCAGGTTCTGCTGGGGTTATTGATTCCCATTGACAGGCCATTTTTTTTTGCTATAGTAATGGAAATAATTTCTATTTAGAAATGGACCTTGATGTCTCCTCATTGCGAAAAACTCCGTAGTCACGGTTTGAAGATCACCCCGAAACGCCAGGCGATCATTGCCTTTTTTGAAAAGGCCAAGCGCACGCTGCGGCCGGAAGAAGTTTGGACGCCGTTAAAAAAGAAGTTTGGTCGTTTGGGTCTACCCAGTGTTTACCGCAATTTGGAGTCGCTGGTGGAGTGTGGGATCTTGACCCGTATCCATAAATTTGATAACAATCGTCATTACGCCCTTTGTCACGCGTCGGAACATCATCACCATCATATCGTTTGCGTCAAATGCGGGAAAATTGGCGAATTTGAATCTTGTCGTCTCGAGAAGATCACGGCGGTGGAAGGGTTTCGAGTACTCAAACATTTTGTTCAACTCGAAGGTGTTTGCGCCGGGTGTGAAAAGCATTGATATGAAGCGAAGAATTCTACTTGTGCTTTTTTTGTTCGGGGTCCCCAACCTGCTTTGGTCGCAGGATCGGCTCAGGGTGGTGACAACCATTCAGCCGCTTGCTTTTTTTGTCGAACAGATCGGTGGTCCCTACGTTCAGGTCGAGGCCATGATCCCACCTGGGGCCAATCCGCATACCTATGAATCCACCCCAGGCCAGATGGTCAATTTATCACAGGCCCAGATGTATGTTGAAATAGGCACGGCCTTTGCCTTTGAAAAAAATTGGGTCCCCAAACTCGCTTCACTCAATAAGAACATGCGGATTGTGAACGCCTCCGTTGGTATTTCTTTGATTCCTATGACCGAACATCAGCATGACAATGATCACCATGAGCAGGGGGAAGTTGATCCTCATACCTGGGTTTCCGTCGGCAATGCCATGGTTATGGCGCGAACCATCGAGAAGAATTTGTGTGAGCTTGATCCTGGTCATGCGTCGGTCTATCAAGCGAATGCTGTGAATTTGCTTAAGCAACTGGGCGATCTGGATAAGGAAATCCAACAGATCCTTGCGCCTTTGCAGCAGCGGGCGTTTTATACTTACCATCCTAGCTGGGGATATTTTGCCGTGGAATATCATCTGGATCAGGTTGTCATTGAGAACCAGGGGAAAGAGCCTACCGCGCGTGAGTTGCAGCACGTCGTCGAGGATGCGAAAGCAAAAGGGATCAAGACGATTTTTGTTTCTCCGGAATTTAACAGCAAGAGTGCCCAGGTCATTGCTAAGGAAATCGGTGGACAGGTGGTGAGCATCGAACATTTGAATAAGGATTTTTTGAATAATCTGCGGGATGCGGCCAAGGCCATTGCCGGTCAATAGCGAGAATAGCGTTATGTCCAAAGTCGAAATAAAAAATGTTAGCTTTTCGTTCGGTGAGGTCAAAGTCCTGAATCAGGTGAATTTGACGATCAAGGATAATGATTTTCTAGGGATCATTGGCCCCAACGGCGGCGGGAAAACAACACTGTTAAAGATCATTTTGGGTTTGCTGGAACCGGATCAGGGGGAGGTGTGGGTTTTTGGTCAGCCGCCGCAGAAAGGCCGTTGGCAGATTGGTTATGTCCCGCAGCGGATGAATTTTGACCGCGATTTTCCAATCAGTGTTTGGGAGGTGGTCTTGATGGGCTGTTTATCCCGACGAGGAATGTTGCAGGGCTTTACGGACGAAGACAAAGCCGAAGTTAAGGACGCTTTAGAAAAGGTGGGAATGCTCAAGTTTAAGGACCATCCGATTGGTCAGTTATCGCAAGGCCAGCAGCAGCGGGTGTTCATCGCCCGGGCCTTGGCATCAAGCCCAAAATTGCTTTTGCTGGATGAGCCAACCGCGAGTGTTGATCCGGCCGTTCAAAAGGAATTTTATTCGCTACTAACATTGCTAAACCAACATATGCCGGTTGTGTTGGTCTCACATGATATCGGGGTGATTTCGTCCTGTGTCAATAAGGTCGCCTGCTTGAACAGGGAATTGCACTATCATGACGCCAAGGAAATGACCCAGGATGATTTGAACAAAACGTATGGGATTTGCGCCGTCGAGATGCTGGCCCACGGCGTGCCGCACCGGGTGTTAAAGGAGCACAAACACTAAAAGATGGAAATCTTTCGACTCGAGTTCATGCAGAACGCCATTTACGCAGCACTTTTAGCGAGCCTGGCTTGCGGGGTGATCGGCAGTTTGGTGGTGATCAAACGTCTGGTTTCGATCGCCGGCGGGATCGCCCATACCGCCTTTGGCGGAATCGGACTGGGGTTCTTTTTAGGGATCAATCCGATTTATGGTTTGATTCCGGTGAGTCTTTTATCGGCGGTAGGCATTGGTCTTATCAGCCGTAAACAACATGCTTCCGAGGACAGTTTGATTGGGATTTTTTGGTCGGTGGGGATGGCGTCCGGGATCATTTTGATCGGACTGACACCTGGCTATGTTCCGGATTTATTCAGTTATTTGTTCGGGAATATTTTGACGGTCCCGATGAGCGACATCTGGCTGATGCTGGGGCTCAATGCCTTTATTTTCACAACGGTGTTTTTGCTTTATAAAGAATTGCTGGCGGTCTGTTTTGATGAAGAAGGAGCTGAGGTGCTGGGTGTTAAGACTAAAGTCCTTTATCTGCTCTTGCTATGTTTGGTTGCCATCACCATTGTGATTTTGGTGCGCGTCGTTGGTATTATCTTGGTGATCGCTCTTTTGACGATTCCTGCTTCGATTGCCAAACAATACACCAGAAGTTTGAAAAAAATGATGTTCCTGGCCGCAATTTTGGGAGCGGTCTTTACTTTGGGAGGGCTTGGGCTGTCTTATCTGCTGGATTGGGCCTCTGGAGCCACGATCATTCTCTTTGCCGGGAGCGGTTTTTTGCTTTCACTCTTTTCCCAGCGGATCTCGCGAAGGTCAAAGTTGTCGAGTTGACAATTTCCTCTTGCCACAAGTTCGGTCGGTCGTTATAATAAAAAATTAATTATTAGAATTTTGTTAGCAATCGGATTTAACCCTTTGAATTTAATCGAGTTTTGGCTCAATGACTAGAGGAGGAGATTGATGTCGGCAGCAAACATAACTGAGAAGAATTTTGAAGCGGAAATCATCAAATCGGCAGTGCCGGTACTGGTTGATTTTTGGGCGGAATGGTGCGGTCCTTGCAAAATGATCAGTCCGATTGTTGATGAGATCGCCAAAGAATATGTGGGCAAGCTCAAAGTCGCCAAAATCAATGTTGACGACGAGCAGGAGCTGGCCGCGAAACACAATGTGATGTCGATCCCTACCTTGATGATTTTTAAAAATGGCAAGTTGGTCGATCAACTGGTGGGCGCACTGCCCAAGGATCAACTGCTGCAGAAAATCAAACCCCATTTAGGATAACCTTCATGCTGATTCAATTTTGTAAATCAAAGATCGCCCATGCCAAGATCACTGAGGCTGAACTCTATTATGAAGGTAGCATCACGGTGGCCGAAGATTTGTTAAAGGCCGTTGCTATTGTTTCCGGCGAGAAGGTCGAAGTCTTGAATTTGAACAACGGCGCGCGCATCGAAACCTACTGCATTCCCGGTAAGGCCGGTTCCGGCCAGATTTGTTTGAACGGGCCGGCGGCCCGTTGCGGTTTGGTTGGAGATAAAATCATCATCTTGAGTTATGCCCTGATGGAGCCGCGTGAGGCTAAAAAATCCAAAACCAAAGTCGTTTATCTTGACGAGAAAAATCACATTCGCCGATAATCAGGTTTTCTTGATTCCCATCCCATGGCCGCGCTAACATTAAAACTTCGCCTATATGGAGATCCTTGTTTACGCAAAAAATCGGCACCGGTGCAAAAGGTCGGCGCGAGTGAACGGATGTTGATTGCCGCCTTGTTGGAAACGATGCGTCAGGAAAAGGGTCTTGGACTGGCCGCCCCGCAGGTTGGCATCAATCAGCAGATTTTTGTCGTCGATATCGGCGACGGACCCATCGCGGTGATCAATCCGAAGATTTTAAAAAGAAGCGGTTCCCATGTTCAGGAGGAAGGATGCCTGAGCATTCCGCAGGTGATGGTCAATATCAAACGTCCTAAAAAAATTATGGTTGCATACACCCAAGCCAATAATGAAGTTGTCGAAAAGGAATTTACCGATCTGCTGGCCCGGGTTTTTCTGCACGAGAATGACCATCTGCTGGGGAAGCTGATCATCGATTACCTGAAGGGCAAAGAAAAAAAAGAGTTGGAAGAGAAATTGCCGGAACTGCAAAAAAGCAAAACGAAATCATGACCACGTTGCTAGCAGAACAACATTCCTTAAAAGCGCGCCGTTTGCCCGAATGGTTCCGTCAAGAAGTTCCGGATGCGCAAAAAATTCAGGGAATGAAGGACCTGTTTCGTTCCGGCCGGCTGCATACGGTCTGCGAAAGCGCCCATTGCCCGAACATGGGAAAATGCTGGGGCCAGGGGGTCGCTACTTTTATGATTCTCGGTGAGGTTTGCACGCGGGCCTGCCGTTTTTGCGCGGTGAAGGCGGGACAGCCCATGGCCGTGGACCCGCAGGAACCCAAAAATGTCGCTTGGGCCGTAGCCGAATTGAAGCTGCGCTATGTGGTGATTACATCGGTGGCCAGGGACGATCTTAAAGACGAAGGTGCTCGGCATTTTGTTGATACGATTCAGGAAATCCGCAAGATCATGCCGGCAACGAAAATAGAAATTTTGATTCCGGATTTTTCCAACAAATGGGAAAGTTTGCGGATGATCGTCGATGCCAGGCCGGAGGTGATCAGCCATAACATCGAAACGGTCCGTCGCTTGTCGCCGAAGGTCCGTCCCCAGGCCGGATATGAAAGGTCTTTGGCGGTCTTAAGCAACCTTAAGCAAATGGATGCAACGATTTTTATCAAGTCAAGTTTGATGCTTGGGTTAGGAGAACTCAACGAGGAAATTTGGGAAACCATGAAGGACCTGCTCAAGGCCGGATGTGATATCTTAACGATCGGCCAGTATTTGGCTCCCAGCCCAATGCCGCGGCATCTGAAAGTCGAAGAATACGTTTCACCGCAGCGGTTTGCCGAATTGAAGGTTGTCAGCGAGAAGATGGGGTTCAAACACGTAATGAGCGGGCCTTTGGTGCGTAGCTCATTCATCGCCGAAGAAGGTTATCAAGGTTGTTTGGGACAAACAAAGATAGAGAAATGAACAGCAGTCCTGCTAAAAAAAATGTATTGTCAATGATTCTACGCTTTGGCCTGAGCGGAATCCTCTTGTTGTATCTTTATCATTTGGTTGATGTTGAAAAAACCTTGGCGGTCTTCCGATCAGCTCGTCTTGAATTCATCTTTTATGCTTTTTTGACAACTTGCGTGATGACGGGATTTTTGTTGTTGCGTTGGCTCATATTCATTTGGACCTTTGGGATCAAGATCCCGGTTTTCAGTGTTGTCCGTTATTTTTTTATTGGCCTTTTTGGCAATCTTTTTATGCCCACGTCCATTGGCGGAGACGTGATTAAGGTGTTAGGCCTTTGCCGTTTTACTGACGAGAAACCTAAGGTTGTGGCCTCGGTGATCTTGGACCGGATCAGCGGTTTTTTAGGTATGATTATCGTTGCCTTCTTTGCTTTTATTTTTAGTTTTTCTATCCTCAGAGATTTTTCTTTGTTGGTGATGATTCTCGGGATGGCGATGGTCGCCGTGCTGATGCTGGCGGTCTTGTTCCACGAACCGTTTTACGCCTTTTTTGTTCGCGCTTTTAGCCGTTTCCCGAAGCTGCAGAAAAGTTTGATGGAGATGCATTATGATATCGCGTTATTAAAAGATCAAAAAAGCGCTTTTTACAAAGCCATGGCGATATCTTCTTTAGGCCAGATCGTATGCGCCGTCTGCTATTATTTGCTGAGCCTTGGTCTGCTGCAGGATGTCCGCTTGATTTATTTCATCATTTTTGTGCCTTTGATTACAGTTGCTTCGGCCTTTCCTTCGATCGGCGGGCTAGGCGTGCGCGAGGCCGGAATCGTATTTTTGCTGGCCAAGGTCGGAGTTGATTCGGGCATTTCGGTCAGTCTGGGGTTGCTCAATTTTCTTTTTATGGTCATCATGGGGATCATCGGTGGTATTTTTTTTGCCACTTCGCAGTCTTTTGAAACCAAATTGCTACTAGCCTCTTAAGGGGGGCCCGTTATGGGCAGAAAGGAGGCACAGGATGTCACTTCACTATATTCTCGATGGTTATAACATCGTCAAACAGTTGCCGCAATTCGCGAATTGCAAACTCGAAGAGGGAAGGGAACGGCTGATCAAATATTTGGAGGAAGAGCGGCCCCAGGGGAGTTTGAATAATGAAGTGTTGCTTGTTTTTGACGGTCAGGCCGGGGTTTATCATTCGCATCGATCGTCGTTGGTTAGAATCATTTTTTCCGAGAATGATTCGGCTGACGAGCGGATTAAAGATTTTGTCGAGCAGTCGGAAAATAAGCGCACCGTGATCGTGGTGACCGATGATAAGGAAATTCAATATTTTGTGGCCGCCTATGGCGCTCGATTTCTCAAGGTCAATGAATTTATGAAGGTGGATGTTGACCGGGTGGCCATCGGTAACGACGGACTCGCTGATCCCGTGAAACATGTGAGCAGGAGTCTCGAGGCTAAGATCAACGCGGAGTTGGAAGAGATTTGGTTAAAGCGGCCGCGGAAAATTCGGACATGAAAACTTTTTTCAGCGCCCTATTGAATTTTGTCGTCGGAACCGGAGAGGCCTTATTTTTTTTTGGAGACGTTTGCGTTCATCTGCTGAAAGGAAAAATCCGCTGGGGCGAAGTCTTAAAACAGATTTATGAGCAGGGCGTCCAATCGGTCATCATCATAGCCCTGACATCTTTTGCCACCGGAGCGGTTTTGGCCTTGCAGGGCTATGTCATGTTGAATCGATTTGGGGCCAAAGAGAACGTTGCTCAACTGGTCGCGTTATCGCTGGTCCGAGAACTGAGCCCGGTTTTCAGTTCTTTCATTTTTTCCGGGAAGGCCGGGGCCAGGATCGCGGCGGAATTGGGAACGATGAAAGTGAGTGACCAAGTCACGGCCACCCGGACGTTGGGGGTGGATCCGGTTGAATTTTTGGTGGTGCCGAGGATTCTGGCGTGCTTTATGGTGCTGCCCGGATTGGTTGTATTTTCTGAACTGATTGGAATTTTGGGTGGTTACACCATCGGCGTTTTTGATGCCAATATTCAAAGTTCGGCTTATATCCATCAGACGATCCGCGCGATCAATTTTGTGGATTTTTTTAGCGGGTTTATCAAAACTTTGTTTTTTGCTGCTATAATAGGATGGGTCTGCTGTTATCAAGGATTTCAGACCAAAGGCGGGTCTTTGGGAGTCGGTCAATATACCACCAAGGCCGTGGCCTTTTCTTATATCATGGTTGTGCTGTTCAATGCCGTGTTGACAAAAATCATTTTGACTTTTTGGGGGTAAGCATGAAGAAAGCAATTTTATCATGGGTGATGATGGTCGTCGGCATTTCCTTTTTATTTTCTGCTTGTGCGGCTCCTCAAGGCAACGTCGGGCAATTTGGCGGATTTCCTTTCCCAGAGATGGAAGCGGAATGGATCCGCGACGGTGAACCCATCATTTTCGAAGGGGAGAATTGGTTCCCGGAAGACACCATCGACGTGCTGATTGACTCCGAAGTTTATTTGCTCGGGGAGTATCGCGGCGTGCAATTTTTTATTGAAAAAGCGGATGTGCGGCCATATGATCGATTGTACACAAAGTTTGGGCGCGCGAAATTCCGGATTTATAGAAAAAAAATGACCAATGATCACTATCAAAGGACTTTCTAAAAGGTTTGATCAACAGTTGGTTTTGGATAATATCAACCTGGAGATCAAAAAGGGAGAACTCCTGGTCATTTTAGGCGAGAGTGGTTCGGGAAAGAGTGTTCTTCTTCAGCACCTGATGGGGCTGTTGAAACCCGATCAAGGTTCCATCGCGATCGACGGCCAGGACATCACCAAGATGAAGGAATGGCAGCTTCTTAAAATGCGGAAAAATATTGGGTATCTTTTTCAAGAAGGGGCGCTTTACGATTTTATGACCGTTTTTGAGAACGTCGCTTTTCCTTTGGTCGAACATACTCAGCTCAAACGCAAAGACATCAAAGATAAGGTCAAGCGGGTTCTGAAAACGGTTGGGTTGGAAGAGGCGGGAAATAAATTTCCATCGGAATTGAGCGGAGGGATGAAAAAGCGGGCGGCCTTGGCCCGCGCGATTGTTCTAGATTCCAAGATTTTATTTTGCGACGAGCCAACCTCGGGTCTTGACCCCATTAAGAGCCGGAGCATTTCCTTTTTGATCAAAAAGATCTCTTCGGAATTGCATTGCACGACGGTTGTGACATCGCATGATATTCGAAATTCATTTCGTATCGCTGACCAGGTGATTTTGATCAAAGAAGGAAAAGTCGTGGGGAGCGGGACCCCGCGTGTTTTGCAGGATTCGCAGGACGCATTTATTCAGGAGTTTTTAAGTTAGGAGGCGGCAAGGATGGAAGCAAAAGATTTCTTTAAAAAATTTTTTGCCGGGTTGTTCTTCATTGCCTGCGTTGTTATGATTGCGGGTGTCGTTTTTCTTTTGGGGCTGGAGAAGGGGATCGCGCAGCCGAAGTTTCCCATGCATTTGCTGTTCAATCGCGTCGGGGGTCTTCAAGTGGGCGCCGCGGTCCGTTTATCGGGAGTGACCGTGGGCACGGTTTCCGACATCAGCTTTGCCGAAGAGCCGGTGATGGGGCGTGGAGTACGGGTTGATATCAATATCCTTGAGAAATTTCGAAAGCAGGCCGTTAAGAGTGTCCATTTTTCGATCATCACTGAGGGGATTTTGGGAGAAAAAATGGTTGAGATCACAACCTCGCCTGAGAATCATCGCGAAGATTTGAGTCAACCGGTGATCGGCGAAGACCCCTTGGATGTCCAAAATTTGGCAGAGACTTTTGGCGACTCTGCGGTCGCTTTACTGGAAACTTCGAAGATGATTGAGTCGATGGTCGGTGAAATTCAGGACATTTCCGGCACGACGCGGCGGCTGTTAAACCGCATTGAACAGCGTTTGATCGACGGAACATTGTTTAAAGTTTTTTGATCCGCAAAAGGTCATTAAGAACAATTTGGCGTTGCACAATATAAGCGCTACGTTAGCGGGGGCATAGTGATTCCCTATCCCATTGAGGCGGTCAATTACGATCAGGAAAGAAAATTTTCGCAATGGCCTAAGGCAACACGGCAGGATTGATTGGTTTTAAGAAGGAGAAACACGATGTTCATTTTGGGAAATTTGTTTATGACGCTGGCCAAGGTTGTCGATGTGGTTTTAACCATTTCTTACTGGTTGATCTTGGCCCGGGCGTTGATCAGTTGGGTCAATCCCGACCCATTCAATCCGATCGTTCAGTTCCTTGAACGCTCAACCGAACCGGTCTTGGAGCCGATCCGCAGACTGCTGCCACCGATGGGGATTGATTTTTCACCGATCATTGCCTTTCTGGGGATTATGGTCTTGAAATCTTTTCTCGTGCAGTCGTTATATGATATTGGTTTGCGGTTGAAATTGTGATTAGGTCTTGCATTGTTTATTATTTTAAAGTATAAGAGGAAGTTGATCGGGAGAGAAGATGCTGGATCAATTCAAACAACTCATGGAAATCAAGAAACAGGCCGAGCGGATTAAAAAGGAGCTCGATGGGATTGTCCTGGACGTCGAGGATGTTCGGGGAATCAAGCTGAATGTGACTGCCTCTCAGCATTTCAAATCGATTGAGATCGAGGAAGGCCTGTTAAGGCCGGAGAACAAACACAAACTGGAATCAGATATCCTGCGCAGTATGAACGCAGCTATGAAAAAAGCACAGGCAACCGCCGCGCAGAAAATGGCTTCGGTGATGCCTGGTCTATCATGAAAGGAGTTCGTTATGCCGTACGATCAAGCACTTGATCAGGAGATTTTTAAGGAAACCAAAGAATTGGGAGAGACGCGGATTACCATCGGGGTTTTTTCTTATAATGGTGGAGAGAAAAAGTTGCAAATCACCCGGGAGAATCTCACACAGGACAGCGGTTGGCGGTTCACTAAGTTGGGCCGCATGAATAAAGGCGAAGTGCGTGAGATAGTTCCCGTGATGATGAAAGCCGTTGAGAATATGTAAGGCGTTTTTTAAGCCTGCGGGGGTGAATGATGGCTCAGGAAGTTTATTTAACACGCGCCGGGTTTGAAAAATTAAGCCAAGAGTTAGGGTATCTCACGACGAAGGAGCGAAAAAAGATTTCTAAGGCGATTGGCGAGGCGCGTTTGCTGGGAGATATTTCGGAAAATGCCGAATACGACGCGGCCAAGGACGCTCAGGCGCACTGTGAGGCCCGCATCGCCGAACTCGAATTGAAATTGAGCAACGTTCGGATCATCGAAGATCAAAATATCCCCTCGGACAAAATTTATATCGGAGCCATTGTTACTTTAAAAGATTTGGACCAGAATAAATCGTTGAAGTATATGTTGGTTTCCCCGGAAGAAGCGAGCATTGAAGAAAACAAGGTTTCTTTTTCTTCTCCGATAGGGAAAGGTTTGATGGGCAAACCCGCTGACTTGGTCGTTGATATTGAAATTCCCGACGGGAAAAAACGTTTTAAGATTTTGAAGATTGAGCGTCCGTCTTAGAGTCCTTACCTTCTACTCCATTCAAGCACGCAGCAAATACCCAAAAAAGCAACGATGGCAGAAGTGATGCCAGGATCCGGCCCAAAGTGACCTGAAGCAACCACCCAATTTCAAATCGTGTATTGATAAAACAGTAGGCGAGAACGATTCCCAAATAGATCGATAGGCTCAGCGGGAAGATTTTGAGAGCTCTTTGCCATCCTCGTTTGAGCGACAAAAGGCCGATCACAATCACCGTGATCCAAAGTCCGCACCATTTCATCGAAATCATTTCCGACAGCAAAAAGGCAATGCAAAATTTGAAGCGATCGAATGTTGCCGGGTGTTGCAGCGATTGCAAACCATTGGTGAAGGTTTGGTTGCCTGGTGAAAAAAATAGATTGAAGATGATCGTGGGTAGAGCGGCAAGAAAGAAGACAATGGCACCAAAGATGAATTCTTGAAATTTCTGTTTGGATCGTTTAGCCAAGAATTTTTTTATGGTCATCAGCATAAAGATCAAGAGGGCCGCGATCGTGCCTTCGGACTTGGTAAAGCTCAAGATGCCTAGAAGGATGCATCCCAAAATAAGCCAGGCCCGAGATTGTTCTTGCTCAGCGCGCCATAGACTGGTGAGGCTAGCGAGCAGATAGAATCCGACGACGATATCACAATATTGGCTTACGGCGAGCGTTGAGTAAAGTTCGGAACTCAAAAGCAATAAGGGAGCAAGCAGAACCACCCAGGAAGAAGATTCTCGACGCAGGGAAGCGTAGAGCAACAACACAATCAAAAGAAAAAAGAGCATGGAGACGATGGCGGGAGTCAGTTCGGCGGGTTTATTAAAAAATCCCCATATCCAGACGTTGATCAGAGGTAAATAAAGCGGATAATGCGGGCTCGATCCCCACATTTTCGGAGACAACAGATCAACCCAGCGCTGGCCTGCTAAGAAGATGAATTTCGCCTTCAAATTCCAGACCGACCAGGCGTCCCAGCCGCCAGAAGGATATTGATACGCGATTTGCCAGGAAATGGAAAGTAAAAACACTATCAGCCCGGCCATCACGAGATCTTGAAGTGGATGCATGGCCATGGTTGGCCAGGTGACCGGCTTTTTTTTAAATTGTCTGAATAATAGTGCCGCCAACAATATGAGCTGAGCCGCAAGAACCAAGGTTTTTTGATAACCACCACTCACAATCAGGACGAAAAAGGAAATGAAGGCGGTGATCCCCAAACCTACGGCAAAGGCAAGCACAAAGAACAGGCCCTTTGATCCGATTTCTTTTTTGGAAAAGAGGATGTTGAGAAACAGTCCCCCCAGCAGAAATGAAATTGTCAAAGGGATGGCGGTAAGGAAGAGGTCCATTATTTTTTTTTCGCTAGAATCATGCCTAGACTGTTGGCAATGATGGGGGTCGCCCCCAGTTCATTGATTTTTTTTAACGCGACATCGGGCGATGAACAATCAAAAAGGACATATTCGCGGTCCGTATTACCGGATTCGATCACCAAAGGGGCAAGATAGTATTGGGCCTGGGAAAAGATAAGGATGTTGGTGTTCTTTTCCATATCTTTATCACTATAGTATCCCAAAAATTCAATATCGTACTGACTTAATATCTGTTGAAAGCTTTTAAAGGCATCGGCCAGGAGAAGATAAAATTGTCGGGAAGTGCTTTTGGGAAACAAAAGTGCTTGTTTGAGTAGATGGAAGGTGTTGATCGCGACTATGATCAGGCAAAGGGAGAAAACAATGAGGTTCAGATGATTTTTTTTCATCTTTTTTTAATCAATTTCTAAATATTCTATCTTTAGGATTATCAAAATCAAAGCATTCTTTAATAAAATTCTCGTAATAAATCCTTTCGTTAAAATCTATTCATCAGTATAATAAAATCGCTTTCATTATGATCATAGGGAGATTGTACTAAGGAGGTCCATTTGATTAAAATCGGCGTCATTGGCTGTGGTCATTGGGGCCCCAATCACATTCGGATTTTTAATCAATTTTCCAACTCAAGGGTTTTGATGTGCGCGGATTTGGATGAGAAGCGACTTGCGTCCATTCAAAAACTTTATCCGCAGGTGAAAGCGGTCAAGGATTACCGGAAGATTCTAAAAAATGCTGAAATCGACGCGG
>JAHFFT010000023.1 GCA_023247795.1 Candidatus Omnitrophota bacterium | reverse complement strand
ATTATTTTTGTCTTGGGTTTATTTGCGCTATGGCTTGATCACAACACTGGTCGCGCATTTCCTATTCGATGTTTTTTGGGTCAGCTCTGCTTATCTGCTTGGGGTTTCAACCCCGTTTTATTTTTACAGTGCTTTGGGTATTTTACTGCTGCCTTTTGTCCTGGCGGTCATGGCCCATATTCGAAATGCGTCATCCAAAGATCGCCCGATGCATTGGCAGTTGAACCAACATCAAAAATTCAATCTCGAGGTATTAAAAAATCATTTGCAGACCCAAGCTTGGCCAAAGGATCTGAGACAAGAGGAGATTGTTAAGCAAATTGCCGGTCATGGCTGGGACCAAATCGTGGTTGAATTGGCGGTCAAAGATTGGAAAAAAGCAAAGGCCTAAGCGCGCGAAATGGATGCTAAATTCCCGTTTTTTTGTCTTGAGTCCGCCCAATCCCCGATATAATTTTTTCTTGACTATTCAATTCTTTGGTGTGAAACTAACTTCAATGGAAGGAATACATAAAAAAATAACAGCCGGTGCGTTGCCAATTCCATTCTTATTTGCAATCATTTTCTGTTGTTGCTTAAAGGATGAGGCTTTTGCTGAGGAACACCACTCCAATTTATCGACGGAGAATCATCAAGAATTAAAAAGGTCTCATCATTCCGAACATCAAGAGCATTCCCAGGGTGATCACGAATGTGCTTGTCCCAAGCACTTAAGTTTTCTTTCGGAACAATTTGCTGACAACATCTTCGATTCATCTTTAAGCCAAAGGTCAGCCAAAAATTTTATGGCCAACCACTGGTTTAAGAATATTGTTTTAATTTCCTCATTAGCAAACCACTCGCCGGGACCTCCCCAAGAAGATCGCGCAGATCAAGTTTCTCTCCCCAGCTATTTAAAAATTTCCAATCTCCGTATTTAAATCAAATCTAAAAGTCGGTCCTTAGAGCTTGAAGGCCAAAAGTGTTTGCTTTTGGTTAATAGATCCGAGGGCTTTGTGTTTTATTTTGTATTTTCAATTTTTAAATAATTTGACAGATAAGGAGAAAAAATGAAATCAAGATCAATTGTTTTAGGTGTAGTAACTATTTTGTCCTTAATGTATTCCAACTCTGTTTTGGCTCATGAGGGACATGAGCATATGATGTCGAATGGGACTATGATGGATGACGATGATATGGCCGAAGGACAGATGGATTCAAAGTCAGCTCCGGTTGTTGAAGTCGGCAATAAAATCTGTCCGGTCAGCGGTGACAAAATTTCGGCTCCCGGTGAAAAGGGTGCCATGGGGGAAGCTGTGAAATACGAATATAATGGAAAGATTTATAACCTTTGCTGCAAAATGTGCGTGAAGGATTTTAAGAAATATCCCGAAAAATACAGCAAAATAGCCGAAGATGAAGTCGCGAAAGAGAAAAAGATGCAAGAAAACCAAGAAGATCAAAAATAAAGGAAATCTATGGATTCTCTAAACCATTTCCATGTTCATCTGTTGCATCCCAAGATGGTCCATTTTCCCATAGCGCTGTTTATCGGCGCTATGGGAATGGAGCTGCTTAGTCTGATTTTAAAGAAAGAGCGGCTTCATCGGACAGCTTTAGATATGTACATTTTAGCAACCACAATAACGCCATTTGTTGTTCTAACCGGTTTGCAAGAGGCGACACATCTCCATTTAAACCATCCAGTGTTGACCGTTCATAAGAATTTTGGTCTGTTGACGATGTGGACATCGTTGATAAGTTTGCCGATTTTTTGGATAGTCAATAGGCAAAATCGAAAGATATTTAGAGTAGTGTTTTTAGCTTTTCTTCTGGTCATTGTGACTTTGGTAACAGTGGCCGGGCATAATGGGGGAAGGATGGTTTATGAATACGGTGTAGGAATGGAAGAATAAATTAAGGAAGGTAAAATCGATGAGAAAAATAATTCTACCGATGGTCATAGGGACCGGCATCATAATCGTTTTTTCTTCAGCCGCTTTTGCGTCCACGAAAAATAGTTTGAAAAATGTAGGCCACATCGTAAAAACGCAAATCGGAATAGAAACGGATTTAAATCAGAACATATCGGAAACAGCTATCCAAAATGAGATCAAGGTCATTCTTAATGAGCCACTGACAGTTGAGGGGGCCGAGAGAATTGCCCTTTTAAATAATCCGTCAGTCAAAGCCGCTATGAGCGGACTTGGAATATCGCAAGCTGACATGATTCAGGCAGGATTGTTGCATAATCCTAAGTTTGCTGGGTTCATTCGAAAATCTAATGGAGAGGACAGTAAAACGAATACGGAGTTTGAGGTTAAAGGAGATGTGATGGATTTATTATTGTGGCCGTTGCGTAAGAGATTAGCCAAGACGCAGTTTAAACGGGCTGAATATGAGTTGGCCAAAACAATTGTTGATTTTATAAAGGAAGTACGGGTTGGATTTTATCATTGGCAGGCCAGTGTCCAGATGCTTTCGATACGGCAGGATCATTTTAAAGCCGAAGAGGCGGCGTTAGAATTAGCACAGCGCCAGAAAGAAGCGGGAAATATTAATGCTTTGGATTTGGAACAAGAAAAAGGAATCTATTATCAAGCTAAAACCGACTTGGAGCGTAGCGAACTTGAAGCCAATGTTGCTGCTCAGCAACTGCGCAATCTTTTGGGACTGACAAATAGTGAACTCGAATGGTCATCGCAAGAAAATTTACCTGATCTACCATCGGAGGAATTTTCTTTAAGTGAATTGGAAGAAAAAGCTGTCGATAACCGCATCGAGTTGGCGATGAAGCGTCAGGAAATTAAAGCCTTTGAACAATTTTTATCCATGGCGCGTTTTGGCGCTATTCCTTCGGTAGAAGGAGGATTCAATTGGGAAAAGGAAACGGATGGCGAGCGGCTCAAAGGGCCGATTTTTGAAGCTGAAGTACCGATTTTTGATTATAAGCAAGCGGATCGACTACGCGCTAATTCCCAAATCGAAGCCGGGAAAAAACAGTTGGAGGCACTGGAGGCCCAAATACGTTTAGAGGTTCGTTTAGCGTACCAACAACTTATTTCTAATAAAGCTATGACGGAGACATATCACGAAGCCATACCTGTTCGTCAGGAAATTTTAAAGCAAACGCTATATCACTACAACTATATGCTCAAAGGAGTTTATGATTTGCTTCGAGCTAAGCAGGAAGAGATTAATACCGAGCATGATTATATTGTCACTTTGCGCGATTATTGGATAGCAAGAAGCGAGCTTGAACACGCCGTTGGTGTTACGCTTCCATCTAAAGAATCCAAAGTTAAGGCAATAAAAGAATTTGTAGAACCAGTGATGGAGCATAACCATCGCCATGGAGGGCAAAAATGAAAGTTTATTTCAAGATATTTATTTCCCTTTTCTCGATGACCTTTGGTTTTGTTTTGAGTCCAGCGACCCTCCGTAGTGAAATTCATTCAACAAAAACGTCTCAACAGCAGCTTTCCTATAATCCGGTGATAACACCCAATGGAAGCACGTTGTCTTGGACATCAGCCGAAGACGGAGTGAAAGTTTTTCATTTAACTGTCGAGGCGTGCAAACATGAAATCGCTCCGGGAATGGTTATCAATGCCTGGTGTTATAACGGCCAGACACCGGGCCCGACTATTGAAGCTGTCGAGGGTGATCGGGTCAGAATCTTTGTCACTAACAAATTGCCTGAGCAGACTGCTGTTCACTGGCATGGGGTGTTAGTGCCTAATGGGATGGACGGGGTTTCCGGTTTAACTCAAAAAGGTATTCAGCCAGGAGAGACTTTTAAATATGAGTTTACTCTCAAGCAGCACGGGACGTTTATGTATCATTCGCATGGCGATGAAATGGTTCAGATGGGTTTAGGGACAATGGGATTTTTTATTATTCATCCCAAGAATGACGTCGGTCCAAAGATTGACCGGGATTTCGCGATCTTCCTTAATGAATGGTATGTTGATCCGGGAACAGCCACGCCAAATCCGAATGTCATGACGGATTTCAATATTTTTACATTCAACAGCCGCGCTTTTCCGGGGACGGCGCCTTTGGTTGTTAAGAAGGGCGATCGTGTGAGGATCCGTTTTGGGAATGTGGGACAGGAATCGCATCCGATCCATTTGCACGGTTATCATTTCAATATCGTAGCCACCGATGGGGGCGATATCCCAGCTTCTGCTCAGTGGCCGGATACGACAGTGGCGATCTTCCCCGGGCAGACAAGAGATATTGAATTTGTTGCTGATGCTCCCGGCGATTGGGCGCTTCATTGTCACCGGCGACACCATCCGATGAATGCGATGGGACATGAGGTTCCTAATATGATTGGTGTTAATCAAGATGATGTTAAGGATAGAGTGCGAACGCTTGTTCCCGGATATATGGCTATGGGAGAAACCGGAATGGACGACATGGCTGATATGCAAATGAAGGGTCCGGAAAATACTTTACCTATGATGGGCGGGGAGGGGCAGTTTGGGCCCATAGGCATGGGAGGGATGTTTACGGTTTTAAAAGTAAGGGATACGGATGAAGAATTAAAAAATCTCGGATGGTATAAAAATCCGCGCGGAACTGTTGCGGAATCGGTTGGAGAAAAAAAAGAATCGAAAGAAACAGAGATTCAGCAACATTAAAAACAAACGGTTGATATTGCTAATGTGATTCATTAAAATTAACCAATATGCATAAAATCGAAAAACTCATATTAAAGCACCGGGAAATCGAAGAGGTGCTGGCGAAATCATTTAAAGAACTCAACGATATCAAATTTGCCTTGGATGAATCAGCCATTGTCGCCATTACGGATCAAAAAGGCAAAATCACCTTTGTTAACGACAAGTTTTGTAAAATCTCCCAATATTCACGAGAAGAACTTTTAGGCCAAGATCATCGCATCATCAATTCAGGATACCATCCTAAAGAATTCATTCGTAACCTGTGGAGAACAATCGCTCAGGGAAAAGTTTGGCGCGGAGAAATTAAAAATAGGGCTAAGGACGGAACACTTTACTGGGTTGATACGACGATCGTTCCTTTTCTAAATGCCGCCGGTAAACCGCATCAATATGTGGCGATCCGCTATGAAATTACCGAGAGGAAACAGTTAGAAGAAGAATTGAAAATTTTGCCACAAAAAATTATTGTTGCTCAGGAAAGCGCGCAAAAACGGATCGCTCAGGAAATCCACGATGATTTTGGCCAATTGCTTATTGCCTTAAAGCTTTTTATCGTCAACAACACCTCGGACCTCACAGAAAAATACCCTGAAATTAAGCAGATCACTGACGGTCTGAAAATTAAAATTAACGAGATCATTGAAAAAGCCCGGAATTTATCTCATCAGTTGGCTCCCCCGGATTTTAAATATGTTGGTTTGACGAAGGCCGTCAAGGAATTGGTTCAATCCATCAGTTTGGAGAAAAATTTTTCAATCAGGTTTAAGCACAGAAATTTAAAAAACATTGATTTCGAGACAAAAGACATTATTATTTACCGGATCATTCAAGAGGCCTTGACCAATATTATGAAGCACGCCGACGCTAAAAATGTCGAAATTTTTTTGCGACATAAAGATGGAAAAGTTCAGTTGATCATTAAAGACGATGGAAAGGGATTTGATTTGAAACAGCAAGGAAGATTTAATAAAAGTTTAGGGCTTTCCATTATGAGGGAGCGAGCGAAATTGACCGGAGGGGTTTTGCAAATAAAATCCACGCTTGGGGCGGGGACCCAAATTCGTTTAAGCGTTACGGTTAAGGAGAAGCAAAATGCCAAAAAGCAAGATCATCATTGCCGATGATCACACGTTTGTACGGGTCGGCCTAAAAGAATTGATCAATAAAGACCCTGAGCTGATGGTTGTTGCCGAAGCAAAGAATGGACTAGAACTTTTGGAGACTCTAACTCATAAAAAATGCGATCTTGTTGTTATGGATATTTCGATGCCGGAGATGGACGGGGTAGCCGCGATTAAAGAACTGAACGGAAGGTTTAGAGGAATCAAGATCCTCATCCTCTCCATGCTCAAAGATTATCCGCATTTTAAAGAGGTGATGGCTCATGGAGCCTCTGGTTATATGGTTAAGGATGATGCGCCGGAACAGCTTGTTGCGGCGATAAAAAACATTTTGAAAGGTAAAAAACACATTTCTCCATCAGTTGCCACCCTACTCGCTGATAGAGAACTACGATCTTTGGATGAGGCGGTTCCTTCTTTAGAGATCCTTACCAAACGTGAAAAGCAAATTTTCACGATGATTGCCCAAAGCATGCCAAATAAAAATATCGCCTCAAAACTTAAGATCAGCATCCGCACCGTCGAACACCATCGAGCTAATCTCACCAACAAACTGGGTCTTAAAGACACGGCCTCTCTCGTCAAATACGCTTTGGCGAAAGGTCTTATCTAAGACAAATATCCCTTATCCTTTGTTTGTTTTAATCTAATCCAAACCAAAAATTTTAGCACTTCATGGGTAGTCCTACCTAATTTATGGTGTAGCAGAGCCCATATATTTATTTTTTGCGGTTTGGTATAAATGATTTAGAAAGTGAGGGTGTTAAATGATGTTGAATAAAACGATGCTCATTATTGACGATCACAAAGATTTCCGGGAGATGGTGCGATCCTTTGTTCAAAGAAACTTTAAGGATGTGGACATTAAAGAAGCAGGGTCGGGAGAAGAAGGGGTGGATGTGGCCAGAAGTGAAAAGCCCGCTGTAAGTCTCATTGATATTCGTCTGCCCGGTATCGATGGTATAGAAACAGCCCGGCAAATCAAACACCATGTCCCTGAATGCCAGGTTATTACCATGTCGATGTTTAAACAAAGTTCATTGCATGATCTGATCGCCCAAAAAGTCATTATTTTTATCAACAAAGCTGAGATTGATAGCGAGCTGGTTCCGCTTCTCCATAAATGTTTTGTGGATATCAAACCCAGTGGTGAGTGAAGTCGAACGACTAAAGAAAGGAGGGGGGAATGATTACTGAAATCGGAATTGTTGCGGGAGAAATCCTGAATCTGCTGGAAGAAAAGAAAGGACCAATGAGCATGGCTGAGATTAAGTCCTATTTAGATGAACCTATGGAGGTCATCAATATGAGTCTTGGCTGGCTTATTCGTGATAATTATGTGCGTGTTATCAGGGACGGTCAAAAATTTTTGGTCTTAGCAAAAGAAGCGTCTTCTTCAATTTTGGGAGAATGTTGTGTATGCGTATAAAAAGGTTTAGACAAACATGTTTATTGTCATTAAAAAAAGGAACAAGTCATGAGATTAAAACCAATGAGAAAAAATGCTAACAAAGAGCGGATATTCACACAGAAGCAAAATATCCAGGATTTTGATTACCTTAAGAGTCACCGGGGAGAAGTGGATGGTAAGAATTCGAAACTTTCTAAAGAGAAGCACGGCACCTGTTGTATGAGGTGTATGGGAGGGAAATGTTCGAGTTAGGCACAAAATCAATCAATAGGTCATTTGCCTAAAGGCAGGCCAGGAAAGGAGAATTGAAATGGGAAACGCAACGACAAATAACAGAGTAGAGAAGTTGACAGAAAAGAGTTATAAAAAATCAGCGCAAGGTAAGGTTGAGAAGCAGAAGCCAGGAAATTCCGATGTCTACGCGCGAAAGGTGGAGAAAAAGGCGTATGAACTCTTTGAGAAAAGGGGCTGCCAAAGTGGTCATGCGTGGGACGACTGGTTTGAAGCGGAGAAAATCGTTGAAACAGAAATGATTGCTGGCAAATAGGCGAGATTTTTTAAAGCAACAATTTTTAATTAAACAGGAGGCGCAAAATGAAACTCATTCCAAGGAAAAACAGGGAAAGCGGAGTGGATTTATTCGAAGATCTCGAGGATTTCCAACGGGAGATGAATCATTTGTTTGATGTTGGTTTGCGACGTCCGCTGAAAGTAAGTAATGAAGATGCCTTATGGGTTCCTACCGTCGATATCGTGGACGAAAAAGACCAGATCAAGGTCAAAGCGGATCTCCCCGGCATGAAAAAAGAGGAAATTGAGGTCAATCTTGAAAATGATGTTCTAAGCATTAAAGGAGAGAAAAAAGAGGAAAAGGAAATCAAGGAAAGAGATTTCATCCGTTCCGAACGCTATTACGGGGCGTTTCACCGTGCCTTTAGTCTTCCATCCAGCGTTGATGCTGTTAAAGTCAACGCGGTTTATAAGGACGGCGTCCTTGAGATCACATTACCTAAGAAAGAAGGCGCGAAATCAAAGCAAATTAAGGTCGATATTAAATGACAAATCTTGGTGTGTTTCGCGGGGTTCTTCATATTGAGAACTCCGCGCAACCCAACTTGAAAGAAGAAAGATTTAAGCAAGGTGGTGGGTATGTTTTACCATGCTGAACAGACGATCAAAACACTTTCAACTGCCCTTAAAAGAATTGCGGATAACGTAATGATTACTGATCCTAAGGGCATCATTGAATATGTCAATCCCGCTTTTGAGACGACAACGGGTTACCTTAGTCAGGAAGTCGTGGGGCAAACACCCAGAATTCTTCGTTCCGGGCAGCATGGCGCCAGTTATTATAAAAAATTGTGGGAGACAATTCTAGCAGGACAAGTTTTCCGGGCGACAACGACTAATAAAAGGAAAAACGGCGATATTTATTATGCGGACCAGACGATCTCACCCGTGCATGATGATAACGGTCAGATCGTTTGTTTTGTTTCGGTCTGGAATGATGTTACCGAACGCGCATTAGCCGAGGAAAAGTTAAAGGCTGAGAAAAAGAAATTAGAGCAGGTCTTGGGTATTGAAGCGGGATTGCACAGTATCTTTGATTTGAACAAGTTGATCGATTTTGTGGTTGAGAAAACTTGCGAAGTCTTGGAAGCGCAGACTTGTTCGGTTATGTTCATTGACCATGACTCAAATGAGTTGTGCATTAAAGGTCACCGTGGCATTGAAGAATTAAAGATCGGAGAGGATTTTCTCAAGATGGGAGACAATATTGAGCACTTGATCGATCAGCACCGTAAAACAAAAAATCGTGATCGATCTTTCCGTAATGAGGACTCTCCTAAAATTGACGGGCATGTTTATCAAAGCGAGACATTTTTAAGTGTTCCGATTGAATTGAAGGATCATTTATTAGGAATCATCAATGTTTTCGATAAAAAAGGAAAAGACAGTGGTCATTTTACGGATCTGGACTTAAGAATTCTTTTTATGATTGTTCGTCAGGTGAGGATCGCCATCGAAAATGCCAATTTGTATCGGGAACTTAAATATTTGACAATAACAGATCCTTTAACCGGTGTTTATAACTATCGATATTTAACTCAAACTTTGGATTATGAAATGACACGTTTCAAGCGCTATGGTAGAAATCTCGCCTTTTTGATGATGGATGTTGATAAATTTAAAATTTACAATGATAGTTTCGGTCATCTGGAAGGAGACAAGTTGCTTAAAGCTATCGCCAAACTTATTAAGCAGAATATTCGCGAAGCAGATGTGGTTTGTCGTTATGCTGGGGATGAATTCGCGGTCATTTTACCTGAAACAGATTTAGACCAGGCCAGGGTTACTGCTGAGAAAATTCGAAAGAGCATTGCAGAGATGTCTGCCAAATGTCCCGTCAGTGTCAGTATTGGTGTGGCGGAATGTACTTCGGACACCAATCGATATCACCTCATACAAAGGGCGGACAGTCATTTATATACAGCGAAACAGGAAGGCAAAAATCAAGTTTCGGGTTAATTTAGGAAAAGGAGATTTGCCATGAGCTTGTTAACCAAAACGAAACTTTATAGTTTGTTCTTGTTAGAATCCAATAAAATGTTGCGTCAATTTATTGAAGAAAATCGGGCGGGGGTATACATCGCGGATGAACAAGGAAATTTGCGTTACTTCAATTCGGCATTTGTGTCCATTTTAGGCTATTCTCGAAAAGAAGATCTTTTGGGAAAAAATTTGGCAAAAGAATTATATGTTAACCCCGAAGAGCGTCAGTCTTTTCTGAAGGCGATGGAAAAGACCGGGTTTGTCCGTGATTACGAGGTGCGGAATCGATGCAAAGACGGTTCCATTGTCATCTTGTCTGTGACAAGCAATTGGGTTAAAGATGATGCCAACAGGATCATTGGTGTGGAGGGCATTGTTCATGATATTACTGAAAAGAAAAAGATTGAAGAGGCTTTTAAAAACGAAAAAGACAAGTTAACGCAAATCTTGAATTTTGAAGAGAGCTTAAGTCTTATCCATGAGGTCGAACGGCTTGGAAAATTTGCCGTTGAGCAGATGGCCGGTATTCTTCAAGCTCAGAAATGTTCCTTTATGCTTTATGAACAAGAGAAAGAGGAGCTTTTCATTCTCGCGGCCCACGGGTTAGAGGAATCGACAATTCGTAACACGCACATGAAAGTAGGGGAATCCATTGCGGGTCTTGTGGCGCAAAAACGTGAGCCTACTTTGGTTTTAAATATTGAATACGACAAACAGTTCCATCAGCCCAATCGTCCTTATTATCCCACACGGTCATTTATGAGCGTGCCGGTTTTATTTGGGCCGCAATTGTTAGGGGTTATTAATGTGGCGGATAAGCTTTCAACATCGTGGGAGGTGTTTTCCGACGCTGATTTGAAGATGCTTTGCGTCATGGCCAGGGCGGTAGGCATCGCTTTAGAAAATGCCCGGCTGTTTCAGCGCTTAAAGGATCTGGCCGAAGGAGAACCATGGGCCAGTTTGCGGCATCGTTATTGATTTGAAGAATAGGTGATTGACTTAAGAAGGAGATTAATAAATGCACGGTGAAGAATTAGGGAATTACGCTTATGGGATGTGGTCGGTCGTTGTTTTTAATGTGATTCTTTTTTCATTTTTTATTTTGAGTTTTATTAAGCCACGAACCAATATCGAGTGGCGCTCCATGGGAGCTTTTGCCGCGTTCATGGTGGCGCTGTTCACGGAAATGTATGGATTTCCACTCACGATTTATTTGCTCTCCAGCTGGATGGGAAAATCTTACCCGGTGTTGAATCCTTTTTCGCATTCTCATGGACATCTTTGGTTGGTCCTTTTGGGATTGGCCGACTCGCAGATGGCCATGATGGTGCTGCATCTTGTAACGAATATCATGATCTTTTACGGTCTATACGTTATGCAACAAGGATGGGTTCTTATTCATGCCTCCAAGGGAAAATATCTTGTGTCTGAGGGAGTGTACGCGCGCGTGCGTCATCCGCAATACAGCGGATTGTTTTTGATCACATTGGGTTTTTTGGTTCAATGGCCGTCGATTTTAACACTTATTATGTGGCCGATCTTGATGGGGACATATTATCGGCTTGCCAGGAAGGAAGAACAGGTTGTTGAACTACAATTCGGTAAGGCGTATCTGGATTATAAGGAAAGAGTGCCTGCCTTTATTCCAAAAATCGGGAGAGGAGGAACGCAATGAAAAATCAAATTCGGATGATGATTATTTGCTGTTTGTTGCCGGCATTACTATTTTTTGTCGCGCCGGCATTGGGGACGAATAAAGACAATGCCTTTTTTATTTTCATTCCAATCATGATTTTAATTTGTTTCATGATGATGGGTAAAGGCGGGTGCTGTGGTGGCCATAAAAATGAAGATAAAGATAAAGAAAAAAATAAAGAACAACAGGGGTGTCATTAAGGTTTAACGTTTGAAAACTAACCAGGAAAGAGTGTGGCATGAAAAAACAAATCATAGCAATCATAACAGTTGCTGTTTTAACATCCGCGGGTTTGGCCTTGGCCAAGACGCATGATAAGGGCAAAGACCTGATGAGTAGTAAGGGGATGGGAATGATGGGTGACGGTGATATGATGGATAAAGGCGGCATGATGGGCGACAAAATGATGGGTATGTGTTCCATGATGCAATCGATGATGCAAAGACAAATTGTTGTCACCAGCGACGGAGGTATTATCGTTGTCATGGGCAACAAACTTACCAAGTACGACCGAGAGCTAAATGTCGTCAAAGAGGTTGAATTAAAGATGGACATGGAAGGGATGCAAAAGATGATGGAAAATATGAAAAGCATGTGCCCGATGATGGGCAAAGGGATGATGGGGGACAAGGATACGGATTCTACCACCCCGGTCAAAGAAGTTGATCATGCGAGCCATCATTAATCAAAAGGATAGGAATGCCCAAAGATCCTATTTGCGGTATGCAGGTCGATGAACGCAAGGCCATCCGAGTAAAAAGGGATGGCCTTGCGTATTATTTTTGCAGTGGAACATGTAAGCGAAGATTTTTAGACCAGAAGAAAACAGCAAATCCTCAAATCACGCAAAGCCAATCCAACAGCAGTTACACCTGTCCGATGCATCCGGAAATTGAACAAGACCATTCCGGAGATTGCCCGAAGTGCGGGATGGCATTGGAACCGAAAGGCGTTTCGTCGGATGAAAGCGCCGAGCAAAAGGAAATTAAAACATTAAGACGCAAATTATGGACGGGGTTGGCCCTCGGCTTTCCGGTTGTTTTTTTAGCACTTAAGGATATGGTTTTCCCTATCAAATTTGAATTTATCTCCCATATGGTTTCCATTTGGCTGCAGCTCATTTTGTCAACGCTCGTTGTTCTCGGGGCGGGCGGTTTTTTTTTCACGAAGGCATGGAAGTCGATTGTCAACCGCAGTCTCAATATGTTCACATTGATCGCGATGGGTGTGGGGGCCGCCTATTTTTATAGCGCAATGGCCGTATTGTTCCCGCGGATATTTCCAGAATCATTAAAGATGGGTGGACGGTTGAATCTTTATTTTGAGGCTGCCGTTGTTATTACTGTTTTGGTCATCCTCGGACAATATTTGGAGGCCAAAGCGAGAGCGCGAACCGGACAGGCAATCAAAGCCCTTTTGGGGTTGGCAGCCAAAAACGCTCATCGTATGAGCGACGGTCAAGAAGAGGACGTCCTGATTGAAGAAATCCAGAAAGGAGATTTGCTCCGTGTCCGACCGGGAGAGAAAGTCCCGCTCGACGGTATTATAACTGCAGGAAAAAGTACTATTGATGAATCCATGATTTCCGGCGAGCCGATTCCGGTAGAGAAAAAAGAAGGCGATCAAGTCATAGGGGCAACCGTTAATCAAACCGGAACATTTGTTATGAAAACAGAAAAGGTCGGCGCTGAAACGTTATTATCGCAAATCGTTCATATGGTCGCGGAAGCCCAGCGCAGCCGGGCGCCGATTCAGGGTTTGGCGGATAAGGTGGCTGGATACTTTGTTCCAGCGGTCATTTTAATCGCGGTCTTAACATTTATCATCTGGGCAAATTGGGGTCCGTTACCGCGATTGGCATTTGCGTTGGTCAACGCGATTGCCGTCTTGATTATCGCTTGTCCGTGCGCGTTAGGGTTGGCCACACCGATGTCAATCATGGTTGGCGTGGGGCGCGGGGCGCAAATGGGAATATTGATCAAGAATGCCGAGGCGATTGAGAAAGCAGAGAAGATCACCCATGTATTGACCGATAAAACAGGAACGCTGACGGAAGGGAAACCAAGAGTTACTGCTGTTGTTCCAGCCCAGGGGACGAATGAAAAGGAATTGCTGATGATAGCGGGATCATTAGAACAATCCAGCGAACATCCTTTGGGCCGGGCGGTCATTGATTATGCCAAAGAACAAAGTGTTCCATTGAATCATGTTTTGGATTTTGAATCGGTCACCAGCGGAGGAGTCAAAGGAAAACTCAACGGGAAGATTGTTTATCTTGGCAAACGGAAATTCATTGAGGGAATTGCGGAAAATTTACCGGAAGATTTGAAAAATAAATCCGTTGAATTGCAGAAAAAGGCCCAGACGGTTATCTGGATAGTTCTTGAAAGACAAGTCGTCGGGGTTTTGGGGGTTTCTGATCCTATCAAGAAAACAACGACGCAAGCCATAGATGCTTTGCATAAGATGGGACGAAAAGTCGTTATGTTAACCGGGGATAACAAAACAACGGCACAGGTCATTGCGAAAGATTTGAATATTGACGACGTTCGTGCTGAATTGGAACCGCAAGATAAGCAGAAGATTGTCAAAGAGTTCAAAGCGCGGGGCGCTTTGGTCATGATGGTAGGAGACGGGATTAACGACGCTCCGGCGTTGGCGGAAGCCGAAGTGGGTGTTGCGATGGGGACGGGGACGGACGTGGCCATCGAGAGCGCGGGGATGACGTTGGTCAAAGGGGATCTCAACGGAATCGTTAAAGCATTGGTTTTAAGCCGCTCGGTCATGCGCAATATCCGTCAGAATCTTTTTTTTGCTTTCATCTATAACGCGTTAGGTGTGCCGATTGCCGCAGGCATTCTTTATCCTTTTTTCGGGGTTCTTTTAAGTCCGATCATTGCTGGCGCGGCGATGGCTTTCAGTTCTGTTTCGGTTGTAGGGAATTCTTTACGCTTAAGCAAGGTTGAACTGTAGAAAAATGAATAGATTTCAAGAAATGATTAACATGATCTGTCGGGAACCCTACCGATTGTTTTTTCCTTTAGGGGTTTGGAGGGCGTGGTTGGTATTGGCCCGTGGCCTTTGTAGGAGGCTTTTTATTAAAACGCTTTTCAGTCATTTTTTTCTAGAGATGAATTTTTCAAGATGCATGAACATGTCAAACAACGACTCGGTCGTTAGAAAGAGAGGGATTGATATGAGACGAATTCTATGGATAGGAATAATTTTTGCGGGAATCACGATGCTGGCTTTTGCTGATGAGAAACAGGCAATGAAGTTTCCCAAGTTACGTGAAAAGGCCGTCTTAACTTTTGCGCCGGAAGTCCCGCCGCCTATGACACGTAAACAGCCAGCCCTGGTTGAGGTCAATTTGTATTCCGGCAGGAATGTCGTAGAAATCAAACCAGGAATGAAATACGAGTATTGGACGTTTAACGAACATGTGCCAGGCCCTTTCATCAGAGTCAGGGAAGGGGACACCATTGAAGTGCATCATACCAGTTCAGATCCGAATATGCCGCATAACATTGATCTTCATGCCGTAACGGGACCTGGTGGGGGGGCTCCAGTGACGACGGCGATCAAGGGCGAAGGAAGCATTGCCTGGTTTAAAATGTTAGAACCTGGTTTGTACGTTTATCATTGTGCTGCTCCACCGGTTATGGATCACATCGCCAATGGGATGTTTGGGCTTATTTTGGTTGAGCCTAAAAAAGGGTTGCCGAAAGTAGATCATGAATATTATGTTATGCAGCATGAAGTATATGCCAGCAAACCAGCTGCTGTTAAGACGGAAACCGCGCCTGCCGTCGGGCAAGACCACATGGCCGAAGAAAAAAAAGACGATACTTGGGGTGAGGAAGCAGGGGAAGATGCCGGGCCTGTAACGCTGCAATTTTCACATCAAAATGGGTTGGATGAACAACCGATGTTTGTGCTGTTTAATGAAAAGTTTGGGGTGTTAATGAAAGAAGGGGCTTTGAAAGCTAAAGTCGGTGATAAGGTTCGTGTTTATTTTGGAAATGCTGGGCCAAATCATATTTCTTCTTTTCATATCATTGGGACGATTTTTAAAAATGTTTATCGGGAAGGCGATTTGATCAGTTCGCCGGCCCGCTCGGTTCAGACAACTCTGGTGCCTGCTGGCGGATCAACGGTTGTCGACATTGACTTGTCTGTGCCAGGGACCTTTACGCTTGTGGATCATGCGATTTTCCGAATTGAGAAAGGGGCGGTGGGGTACCTTCAAGTTGAAGGTAGGCCCAATTATGACATTTATGCTTCCGACCATGATCCGGTTTTCTGTTCGGGATGTTTGGTGCATCCATAGTGTGGCGCGATTATTTTTATGAACAAATCGTTTTTAACTTTTAAATATGTTTTATAATAGAGACTAAATCATCCGTTCTACTGGGAGAGAAGATAACGTGTTCATGCGTTTATATCCAGAAGGCATTTTGAAGGGATTATTGAGCATTGCGGTTTTATCTCTTTTAATTGTCGTCGGTTCTCGCAAACTCATCTATTTTGACGCTGCGCTTATTCCTTATTTGATTGCCACCATTTTTGCTATCTTTGGCAGTGTTTATCGTTATTCCGTCTGGTTGTCCCGCCCGCCAACCCGCACATTGTGGAAACGCAGTTTAAATCTTATTTTTAGTAAACATTTCCTTTCCAATTTCGCGCTTATCATTAAGGCGTTTTTTGAAAACATGTTTGTTCAAAAATTCATTGGAGAGCGAAGCCGATACCGCTGGGTTATGCATTTTCTTTTGGCCTGGGGATGCGTTTTAGGGTTCGCGGTCACCTTCCCACTCGTTTTTGGCTGGCTGCATTTCGCCCATCCTTTAAAGGACGCGTATCTGTATCAGTTGTACATATTCGGTTTCCCAACGATGATTTTTGATCCGTACGGCATGATCGGTTTTTTGTTTTTTAATGCCTTGAACTTCTGTTCGATGATGATCATTGTCGGAACAGTCATGGCCTTTGTTCGCCGCCTTATCCATCCCGGAGCCATTACGACCCAAACGTTTGCTCATGATATTTTGCCGCTCCTCATTTTGTTTTCGGTCGCGGTCTCTGGAATATTTTTGACCTTTAGCACGCATTTTCTTGGTGGGCAACATTACCGAATATTGTCGACGGTGCATTGTTGGACAGTTGTGGCTTTTCTTGTGTACCTTCCTTTTGGAAAATTTTTTCATATCTTTCAACGTTCCGCCCAGATGGGTGCTGAATTATATATCCATGAGAAGGAAAAAGGAGAGCCCGCTGTTTGTCCAAAGACCGGGGAAGGGTTTACAAGTCAAATTCAAAAAGAAGATGTGAAAAAAGTTTTACGGGAGTTGGGGTTTAAGTTTCAGGCCGATGAAAGGGATGTGTCTGTGCAGGATTTAAGCCCACGGGCCCGCCGACAGCTTTTGATGACAACGCAACATAAACGTCTTAAAGGTAAGTTTGATATCACCCGCGAATAAAGCGCGAGAAGACCTCTTATGGCAAAATTACCCATTTCTGAAGATAAAATTTTTGAACAGTTTGGCCCGCACTTGAAATATGAGCCACCGGGCGGATGGGAAAAATCCGTTGAAGAGCCTGATTCAAAAGTCAAAACCCATTGTTGTTTTTGCGGTCAGCAATGCGGAATTATTTTAAAGGTCAAGGATAATCAGGTTATCGGGTTTGATCCGTGGGAAGCCTTTCCGTTCAATAAGGGAAAGTTGTGTCCTAAAGGCGTTAAGCGTTACCTTCAGGGGAGTCACCCGGATCGATTGCTTTATCCTTTGGAAAATCGAAGTGGAGTAGGTTATGAACGGATCTCGTGGGATGCGGCCTATAGCCGAGTTGTTGCTGAAATCCAGCGTATTCAAAACAAATACGGTAAAGATCATTTTGCCATGCTTTCGGGTGTCTCGTTGAGTAATGAGAAATCATATCTTGTTGGAAAATTCGCAAGAGTGGCTTTACAGACAGCCAATCTTGATTATAACGGTCGTTTGTGCATGGTTTCTGCCGGTGCTGGAAATAAAAAGGCTTTCGGTATTGATCGCGCCGCAAATTCGTGGGCGGATCTCTTGGAAACTGATCTTATTCTTTGCGCTGGGACCAATGTTTCAGAATGCGCTCCCATTACCACAGATTACATTTGGAAAGCGAGGGATACTCGAGGCGCAAAATTGATTGTTGTTGACCCGCGTATCACGCCGATTGCGCGAACCGCGGACTTGATTCTTCCCGTGCGCCCTGGCACGGATTCGCATTTGTTTAATACAATTCTTAATCTTATGATTCAGGCCGGTGATGTCGACCAGCAGTTTATCAATGAGCACACCGTTGGATTTGAAGACGTCAAAAATGCGGTCGCCAAATATACTCTCGATGAATGCGAACGGATCACGGGTGTTCCGGTTAAAAGTATTAAGACAGCCGCCGAGTGGTGGGGTAAAGCCAAACGGAGTTTTCTTTTACACGCCCGAGGGATCGAACATCACACTAAGGGAGTTGATAATGTTTTGTCTTGCATTAATCTTGTTTTAGCAACAGGACGTATTGGCAAGGTTGGCTGCGGATATGCAACGATTACCGGGCAAGGCAATGGTCAAGGCGGTCGCGAACATGGGCATAAATGCGATCAGCTCCCCGGGAATCGGGATATCACGAACCCCGAACACCGCAAGTACATTTCACAAGTTTGGGGGATTGATGAAAAAGATTTGCCTGGAAAAGGATTGTCCGCTCAGGAAATCATGAATGAAATCCATGACGGCAAAATCAAAGGTCTGATAAGCATTTGTTTTAATCCGTTGGTCAGTTTGCCGGACTCAAATTTCACACGCGAGGCTTTGGAAAAATTAGAATTCTACGCAATCATTGATTTTTTTATGAGTGAAACAGCCTGCCACGCCGATATCATTTTGCCGGGATCGCTCCATGAAGAAGACGAGGGGACCTCAACATCTGCCGAGGGGCGTGTTATCCGTATTCAGAAGGCCGTCAATCCGCCGGGGGAGGCAAAAGCGGATGGGGAGATCTTGCTTGAAATTGCTCGACGGTTGGGCAAGGGAAAATATTTCGATCATTTTAAAAAAGCTGAGGATATTTTTAACGAATTGCGTGTCGCTTCCAAAGGCGGGACGGCCGACTATTTTGGAATTACTTATGAAAAGATTGATAAAAACATGGGTGTGTTTTGGCCTTGTCCTGATTTAGATCACCCGGGTACCCCGCGATTGTTTGAAGGCGGCAAGTTTTATCATTCTGATCGCAAGGCGCATTTTAATGTTGTTGAATTCAAACCGTCCGCCGATGAAATCAATAGCGATTATCCGATTTACCTGACAACGGGACGTGTTATTTATCATTATCTTTCCGGAACGCAGACGCGAAGGATCGGATTTTTATCCGATCAATGCCCAGACCCTTATATGGAAATACATCCCCGTTTGGCCGAAAAATATGCAATTCAAGAGGGGGATGGGGTCAAGATCATTTCTCGTCGTGGATCAATCGAACTAAAAGCAAAAATTGTAAAAACGATTCGTCCAGACACGATCTTTGTCCCGTATCATTGGGCTGGGAAACAATCCATCAATCGAGTTACACAAAGAGCTTTAGACCCTATTTCCAAAATCCCTGAATTTAAAATGAGCGCGGTACGCATTGAAAAGGTCTGAAAATGACACCGGTTGATCAAGAAGAAAATGATTTGTTTGTCGATCCTCAGCGCTGTATCGGATGCCGCGCGTGTGAAGCGGCCTGTTCTGAATGCTCGACTCATCGCGGTGTTCCGATGATCCATTTAGAGCCGTTGGACCCTTTTGAATCTGTTAAGACCGGCCCCACATTATGTATGCATTGTGATGATCCGGCTTGTGCTGCTGTTTGTCCGGCGGACGCGATCAAAAGGACCGAAGATGGTATTGTGCAATCTTCGCAAAAATCGCGGTGCATTGGCTGTTCGAATTGTCAGATTGCCTGTCCTTTTGGGGTCCCCAAAATTTATAAAGCCAGAGCGCAGATGAATAAATGCGACATGTGTTATGATCGCACCTCAACTGGCTTAAAGCCCATGTGCGCGACGGTGTGTCCGTCGGAGGCGATTTTCTTTGGGCCAAAATCGCAAATTGAATCCATGCGAAAGAATAAAGCCAATAATCAATTCCAATTTGGGGGGCAGAAAATCACCACAAAAGTTTATGTCATGATGGATACATCAGAAGAAACCATCGACATGGATGTCATGGATTTTATGAGTTCTTCGGGTTTGGAAGAAAAGGAGCCTTGGGCTTAAGGGAAAATGGAAGTGGAAGAACCGATTAAGAAAAGATTAGAGGAAAAGTTTAAAGAAGTCCCCAAATGGGCGGAGGATTTTCCTTTAGACAGCAAAAATGACCGGAATGTTTCCCGGCGAGATTTCATTAGATATTTGGGTTTGGTGTCCTTAGGTTTTTTTATCGGAACATTTGGGGTCTGGGTGCGCTCATTATTTAAAAGGAATGAATTGCCCAAGCAAGCCGAACGCCTAAAAATAATTGATCGCGATGATCTTCCCGTTGGAGGGTCCTATGTTTTTGAAGTCCCTGGGCATAAGGAACAGGCGATCCTTGTGCGGTTGAATCAAAACGATTATGTGGCCTATGGACAGAAATGCACGCATCTGCAATGTCCGGTGATTTGGAAAAGGGATGAAAAGATTTTCTTTTGTCCGTGTCACAAAGGTGCTTTTTCAGGAGCGACCGGTGATGTCCTTTATGGCCCACCGGAAAGACCGCTTCCTAAAATCAAATTAGAGGTGATTTCCGATGGAGTTTATTTTGTTGGAATGGAACGAGGAGAATTGACATGAGATTCTCAAATAAAAAAGAAGATTTTGCCAATACGGTCGAAACCGTGGGCTTGATGATCAGTCTCGGTGCGATATTCTTGCAGATTTGGGTTTTGATCTCAGGGATCGAGGCCCTTTTCAAAGGCAAATACGCAAATTTATTACCGAGTGTGATTTTGAGTGGATTAGCATTTTTTGCGTGCGGCATGAGTGTATTTTTAACTCAGCTAAGCTTTTTAAAAGGCCTGACAACAGGCCGAACGAAAATTTATCAAAAATCTTAATTGTAGGGGCGATCGTTATGGCTAAAATTCGAGGAAATCCAGATTTAGGTGGGATGAGCGCGACGATAGGTTTTTTTATTGGCTTCGCGGCGGTTTCATTGTTTGGAATTACCGCGACAAAAATCAAGGAAGTTATGCCCGTTAGTCCGTTCCTTCTTGGTCTCTTGATTTCAACGCCGGCGTTGTCAGGATCACTGTTGCGTATTCCGTTCGCGGCGTGGACTGACACCAATGGTGGACGCAAACCGTTTTTGGTGTTGCTTATCCTTTCCATATTGGGAATGCTGGGATTGTATACGGTCATGAATCAATTTTATCCTGCCCGTTTAACCACTCATTTTTATCCATTATTTCTTTTTCTTGGCGTTTTATGCGGATGCGGCATTGCGACCTTCTCTGTTGGAATTGGGCAGGTTTCTTATTGGTTTCCTCAGAGTAAACAAGGAACCGTTTTGGGACTTTTTGCCGGACTTGGAAATTTAGCGCCGGGAATGTTTGCGTTGATACTGCCCTTCGCGATGAAATCCCTGGGTTTATCATTGACCTATCTGGCCTGGTTAATTTTTCTTGTTGTCGGGACGACGATTTATTGGTTGTTGGGAAGAAACGCCTGGTATTTTCAGCTCATTGAGCAAGGGATGAATCCTGAAGAAGCTAAAAGGCAAGCGCGCGAACAATACCATCAGGAAAATTTTCCTAAAGGAAACGCTAAAGAAAGTCTCCGAATTTCGGCGCAGAATTGGAAAACCTGGGTTCTCTTTGCCATTTATTTTACGACCTTCGGTGGATTCATCGCTTTGACCGCATGGTTCCCGACGTATTGGAGTTCATTTTATAAACTAGCCATTGTTGAGGCGGGGATGCTCACCGCCCTTTATTCCATTTTGGCTTCATTGATGCGTGTCATCGGTGGACAAATCTCCGATGTCTATGGTGGTGAACGCACGCTTATTTTTTCTTTAGGGTTGATGGCTGCGGGAGCCATCGTTATGTTTGTCGCTGACGCGTTCGCGTTATCTATCATGGGTTGTGTTTTATTGGCGATTGGCATGGGCATGAGCAATGCGGCTGTTTTTAAACTTGTGCCGCAGGAAGTCCCTGAGGCTGTCGGAGGCACTGCTGGCTGGGTAGGAGGATTGGGTGCTTTTGGTGGATTTGTCATACCACCCTTCATGGGATATATCGTCAGTATCTTTGGGCAGGAAGGCTATGGTAAAGGGTTTGGTCTTTTTGTGATTTTTGCTTCAGTTTCTTTGGTATTGACTTTTGTTCTTAAATCGCAGCGTCGGATCAAAGGATAATATGTTGCCGCAAATTGTTTCGATCAATATTTCAAAAGGAGGAATTCCCAAATACCCCATGGATTCTGTTCGCGTGACTTTTTTGGGGATAGAAGACGATGGGCATAATCATGCAAAACATTATGATCCTATCCAAGCGATTTGTTTGCAGGATATGGAGCAATTGAAGGAGCTGAGCCGTCATGGATATTCCTTATCGCCGGGAGCAGCGGGAGAAAATTTGACCGTAAGCAATTTGAATGTCAACAGCCTGGCATTGGGCACGGTGCTTCAATTTTTTGGTGGCGTTGTGATCGAGATATCAAAGGTGAGAAAACCTTGTTACGTTATGGATGCCATTCATCCGCAATTGAAAGTCGATGCCGTGGGGCGGCACGGGATGTATGCCAAGATTTTACGAGAGGGAGTTCTTAGAATTGGCGAAACCATCCAGGTCATAAATCCATTTTTAACAAACGTTGAATGATGTTGCCATGGTCTCATGAGTCAGTCCTTGCCAAAATTGCTAATTTTGCTATACTACCGACTAGTAAAATTTTACTATTTTGAACGCTGTAGAGATTTCGTATGTTATTGAAGCCATTAACCTTTCATTCCCCAAAAAGCTTATCGGAAGCGATTGATCTGCGTGGATCTTTGGAGAACCACAAGATCCTGGCTGGGGGGACGTTCCTTTTAAACAGCCTTAAATTGCTGAAGCGAAAAGGAACGAAAACCCCAGATCATGTGATCAGCCTGCGCAAAGTTCCAGAACTCAAAGGAGTTGAGCTCAAAGGAAATGCTCTCATTATCCGGGCAATGACCATCATTAACGAATTGTTTGATTCGCCCTTACTAGTCGACAATTTCGCGGTTTTAAAAACGGCTTGCAAAAATATTTCAACGAACCCGATCCGGAATATGGCAACTGTGGGTGGGAACCTGACCTGCCGGTATACTTGGACCGAGATGGGTGCGGTGATGATTGCTTTGGACGCGGACATGCATTTTGCCGGACCTAACGGGCAGACCGAAGTTTTTAAAGCGGAAGAATTTTTTAAAAATTCCGCCAAAACAAACCAGCTATTGACTCACGTTGCTGTTGAACGCGACCGAACAGCATTGATCGCGTACCGTCGGGTGAAGAAAAGTCTTCATGTCGATGTTCCGCTTTTAGCGATTTGCATCAAAACCAATTTTAAGGCCAAGAAATTCACCAATACCAGGGTCGCGGTTAATAGTGGGGTGTCTTTTGCCCAGCGGGATTTCAAACTCGAAGATTTTTTGAATCAGTCTTCCTGCGCGCCGCAGATTGCTCAAGCCGCGCTTGACCATTTGGATTTGAATATTTATGATAAACGAAGTGATGATTATAAAAGCCATATGTTTCGGGTGAGTTTTAAAAATGCCATTGAGGAATTGGTTGCTCGTGAGTTGGGTGTGAAATAAGAGTCAGGACCTTTAAAGATGACAAAACTATTGATTAACAGCAAAATTTATGAGGTTGACCTGAAGGGTCATGAAACGCTCTTGGAAGTCCTGCGGGACAAGCTGGGGTTGACGGGAACGAAAACCGCTTGTGAAGAGTCGGAGTGCGGGACCTGTACGGTCAATATCAATGGCAAAGCGGTTCTTTCTTGTATCACATTAGCCAGCGATGTCGAAGGTGACGAAATCACATCCATCGAAGGTCTTGCCAAAGGCGATGAGCTTCATCCCGTGCAGCAGTCTTTTTTAGAGTGTGGTGCTGTTCAGTGCGGATTTTGTATCCCCGGGCTCATCATGTCGGCAAAATGTCTTTTGGAAAGAAACCCAGAACCTTCTCAGGAAGAAATCGAATACGCTCTCGACGGCAATATTTGCCGCTGTGCCGGGTATCCAAAGATTTTTGAAGCGGTACGCCATGCCGGACGTGTCATCAAAGGCCGGCAAAATAAAAATGTTTACGTATCTGCGAGCGCAAACGGTTTAAGGCATTGATATGAGCACACAAACAGCAAGAAATTATACCAACCCAGTCGGCCGCAGTGTCCCGCGCATCGACGGATTAGGGATGGTGACCGGACAGGCTAAATATGTTTTTGATATTTCGCTTGGTAATATGCTGGTCGGTAAAATGCTCCGCAGCCCGCATCCGCACGCCCGTATTTTGAGCATCGATACTTCAAAAGCGGAAGCGCTTCCCGGTGTCCGCGCTGTGGTCACGGCCAAAGACACCTATCAAATTAAATTTGGGTCGAATGAATATTTTTTTCCACACACGGTTGACCAAATGGCCCTTGAATCAGATAAGGTGCGTTATATCGGTGATGAGATCGGTGCGGTTGCCGCTGTTGACGAGGAAACCGCGGAAGAAGCCTTGAAGCTCATCGACATCAAATATGAAGTCCTGCCGCATGTCACCGATGTCTTAGAGGCTATGAAACCCGGGGCCCCGCAGATCCATGAATCAATGAACAACATTGGTGTCATCCTGCCGGTGAATTTTGGTAATCCCGAACGTGCGTTCAAAGATTCTTTTCTTGTCCGCGAAGACCAGTTTTACGCCTCGGCCGCGGCCCACTCGCCGTTGGAACCGCATGTCTGCGTTGGTCAATGGGAGTCCTTTTCTAACAAGATCACCCTTTGGTCGTCGAGCCAAGCGCCGTTCAAATGCCGTGAGGCATTGGCCAAGACATTGAAGATGGATTTGAATGATGTGCGGGTGATTAAGCTGGCTGTTGGTGGTGGATTTGGCAGCAAATTGGAAATGTTGCCCATGGATTTTGCCTCGTGCCTGCTGTCAAAAAAAGCCGGCGGGTTGCCGGTTAAGATCACTTATTCTCGTGAAGAAGAATTTATGTGTTCCCGTCGTAAGCATGGGATGCATTATAAAATCAAATCCGGGGTGACCAAGGAAGGGATTTTAACAGCCATGACCGGTGAGGTCATTGCCGACGGGGGGGCTTATTGCAGTTATGGCCCGACGGTGTTGGCCGCGGCCATCATGCGGATTTTTATGGTTTATAAATTGCAGCATTTTCGCATGACTGGCTATCGGGTGTATACCAACACTCCGATCAGCGGGGCCATGCGCGGGTTTGGTGGCGTGCAGTCCGGATTTGCCATTGAATCGCATATGGATCTTTTGGCCCACGATTTGAAGCTCGACCCGGTCGAGTTCCGTTTGAAAAACATCACCACCCCGAACATGGTGACGGTGAATAAAATGATTTTGACCACCAATGGTTTGAAAGAATGCATTGATAAAGCGACGGCAGCGTGTGGCTGGAAAGAGAAGCGAGGAAATTCCAATTACTGGAAGAAAGGCAATATCCGTCGAGGAATCGGGATTGGAATTGCCGCGGATGTTATGGGGTCGAAAATGTACAAATCGCATGAATCAGCCGGATCGATTGTTAAAGTCGAAGAGGATGGTTCGGTTTATCTTTTTACCGGTGCCGCGGATACTGGCCAGGGCTCGAACACCGCCCTTTCTCAGATAGCCGCGCACGCTTTGGGTGTGGCGTATGAACGCATCAAGTGCAAGTCCGGTGATACCGAAATCACGCCCTTTGATACCGGCAGTTTTGCCAGCCGCGTTACTTTTATCTCCGGGAACGCGACGTTAAGGGCCGCTAACGATGCGAAGGCACAAATTTTAGAAATTGTCGCGGATAAAAATAAATGGGATGTCAGTGATCTCGACATAGTCGCGGAAAAAGTCACTAACGTAAAGACCAATGCCGAATTGATGAATTTTGATACGGCCTTAGAACTCTGTTATTCGTTTCACTATGGGCGGCAGATCATTGGCCGCGGCAGCTATAATCCGAAAACGACACCGATTGATTTTCGCACTGGGGAAGGCAATGTTTCTGGCAGTTATGGTTTTGAGGCGCAGATCGCCGAGGTGGAAGTCAATGTCGAGACGGGTGATGTCAAGGTCATCAAAATATGGGACGCCCACGATATTGGTAAAGCGATCAACCCGCAATCCGTGGAAGCGCAGATTGAAGGTTCTTTGGCGATGGGCATTGGTTATACCTTTTATGAGGACTTGCAGTTTAGAAACGGACGTTTGGTTAATGGGAATTTCGCGAATTATCGTTTGCCACGTTCCATCGGAGTTCCGGAAATGGAAACCATCATGGTGGAGACCAATGATCCAGAGGGGCCATTTGGGGCCAAGGGGATGGGCGAAGCATCGCTATTACCAACATCAGCGGCGATCGCCAACGCCATCGAAGATGCCTGTGGTGTGCGGATCAAAGATCTCCCCATCACTCCGGCGAAGATCATTAAAGGATTGAAGGAAAAGAATTCTGTAGACCATGTTAATGGAGGGTAAGTTTATGAAAAATTGGATTTATATCTTTTTCCTGAGTGTCATTTTTTCAACGGGGATTTCATTTTGTGCAACCGGGTGTAGCTTTAAAAAGGTTGACTCAGAAGAAATCACAATGAGTTTTTATCCGCCGAAGAAATCCGCGAGTGAGGTCGCCTATCTTGAGCAAGTGACCCAGCCGCATGAACTCATTGGTTACGTCACGGTGAATACGGAACGCAATCAGAAATTGACAGATATTTTGGAGCTTATGAAAAGGGAGGCGGCGATCTTGGGAGGAGACGCGATCGTCAATATTCAAGTGAATTCAAGCGGCTTCTGGAAAAAACTCCCGCCCCAACAGCTTTTGGGCAACGCCTATATTCGCGCCAATTACAAAGCCGACATCATTGCTTATCAGTAAATGCGATTTTCACCCTTAGGTAGGACGTTGTTCCCATGCCTTTTGAAATTCTTCCTGGGTATTGAAGGTGAGGACTGTGCCGATATCATCCATCGGGAAAAACGTCGTTTTGTTTTGATGGGCATGAATGAAGGAATTGACACCAACGGAGGTGTCAAGATTGAGTAGTTCAGGTAATAATTTGTTATGAAAGATCGGCGGGTGTCCGTTTCGATCTTTGTACTTGGGTACCAGGATCAAGGGTTTTGTTTTTGTAAAATGTTCGAGTAAAGAATTGATTGTAGCGGTTGTTATCCATGGAAAATCGATGGGCAACAGCAAAAATCCCTTTGCCCGTATTGATGTGAGTTTTAACCCGGCCTTAAAAGACGAAGTTTGACCGAGTTTATGATCTTTGTTATGGACAATGATTAACTTTTTATGTTTTAATAGGTGCGGTTCGATTTTTTCCTTTTGGGCGCCAAGCACGACAATGATTTCATCGACTTGGCTATTGACCAGGGTTTCTTGAAGTTGTTGGATGACCGTTTTATTTTGTGATGTTGCCAGGCCTTTAGGAGAACCAAAGCGAGAGCTTTCTCCAGCGGATAAGAGGATGCAGGAAAACATGAATTCATTATATGGAAATGAAAAATCTTGTCAACCCTCGGGGAGGTAACGATTGATTGCGTTCATTTTCCTTTTGGTCATCTGTGGCGCAGGGTTATTGGCCGTTGGTTGGCTGATTGTTAGCGAAAAGTTGAATGAAAAGAAAATTTTGGTTGAGCCAATCAAGGATGCCGCTCAACTGAAGCCGGCCGTGGAAGCGACAGATGTCTTAAAGCGTTTGGATTTAGAAGTTGAACAGAAGCAGGCCTCTCAAAAGACCCCCACCGATTTTTTTGAAATTCCCTTTTCCTTTTTCAAGAAGAAGCCTGCTGTTTTAAAAAATTCTTCTTCATTTGAGCAAGTGTCCAAGGATAAAATAAAGGGAGGGGCGTTTTTTAGCAGGCTTTTTCAGTCTTTCGATTTGAAAAAGCAAAAATTAGCAGCTACGCCATTGAGGGGATTGCCGGAAGAGATTAAAAAAGGAATCGCCGAAGCCACCAAGGCGCGCAAGGATCAACAGCAGGCTTTGGAAAGTGGGACCGCGGGGTTGCGAATCCAATCAGTGTCTACCGCCGTTTCTTCGCCCGTTCAACCGGTCGATCAGGTAAGTGTTAAAAAGGAAACCGAGCGGTCCCTGCAAATGGATGAATTGAAAAATCAATTTGACGGATTAAAGGAAAAACATCAAATTTTGGTGTCTTTGCATGAGGAGAAGTTGGTGGCCTTGGAAAAAGCGGAACAGGCCTTGGGGTATGAGCAGAAAAATCGGAAAGATTTTAATAAAGTGAAAGACGTGTTGGAAAAGGAATTGAAAGAGGTTAAGGATCAGTCACGGGCATTTCAGGTGGCGGCTAAAAATTCGGAAATGGAAGCCCAGTCATACCAAAAGCGCGTGAATCAACTTGAGAACAAAGTTAAAGAAGTTGAGAAAGAGGTTTTTGTTAAAGAAGATGATCTGAAGTCAGCTCAAAAAGAGAGTCAAACGTTTAAGGCTAAAATCAGCGAACTGGAAAAATCCTTGTTGGAGGAACGTCATCAATTGGAGGAAAAGAAACAGAAGATCAATGAATTGGTTGAAAAAATCAAAGGGGTTGGACAGAGAGATTCAGGAAAACAAAATGATCCGCGTTCACCCGTTGAGGAATTGCAAAACGCGCCTGAGCAAATCGTTGCCGAATCGACGGCAATTGCCGACAGTACTGATAAGCGGGGGGGCGGACAGTTAAGTGCTGTTCCTCAGGATCCCCTTACTGAGGATCTGCGGGAGCAAGTTAAACAGGGTGACGGCATTCATTTGGCCCCGGATCGGATTACTCAGGAATTGAAAAAAATTGAAGCAAGGTCGGTGGAAAAGCGGCCGCCATCGCCGGAAGAGATTTTGAATGTTCAGGACGGCGAGCAAAAAGTCGAACTTGATGAAGAAAGGGAAATGGAGGGGCATGATCGAAATGAAAATAAGAATTCAACCTGAAAAATATGTTGTTTTTCTAGCCGTTGTTATCGCGGGATTTTTTATTTTAACGTTTAATGGAAAAATTTTAGCACAAGAGAAACAAGGAGGTTCGACTGTGATTTTGGAAACAACTCAAGGGAATGTCGCCTTAAAATTGTATCCAGACGTGGCGCCCAAGGCCTGCGAAAATTTTATAGGGCTGGTCAAGAAGGGTTATTATGATGGCATTATTTTTCATCGGGTGATCAAAAAATTTATGATCCAAGGTGGGGACCCGACGGGAACAGGCATGGGCGGAGAAAGCATTTGGAGGAAGCCGTTTGCCGATGAGGTTTCGGGAAAGATGAGTTTTGATCGCAAGGGGTTATTGGCGATGGCGAATGCCGGCCCGAACACGAATGGCAGCCAATTTTTTATAACGACCGTTGCGACACCTTGGCTCAATATGCATCATACGATCTTCGGCGAAGTGATCAGCGGTTATGAGACGGTAGAAAAAATTGAAAATGTCTCCGTTGATCAAAGCAGCAGCCGCCCCTTGGAAGATCAAAAGATCATCAGAGCTTATTTGAAAGAGTAAGCGTATTTTATGCAAGCTGTTTTTAAAAAAGCCTATCAGGCCGCGTTGTCTGGCCAGGGTTTTGCCATTGTCACAATTCTCGCGCCTCGTTATCGGAAAGAAAAAATGCTTGTATTGGCGAGCAGAGAGAGTTTCGGACGACTTGGAACCGCCATCAATCCCATCCATCGAGCAAAGATCATTGCCGAAAGTTTGAACGCCATCAAGCAAAAGAAGTCGTTGATTTTGGAGTTGAACACACCGACCGCTCGCAAGATTTCATCAAGAAGTAAGGTGCTTATTGAGCCTTTTGCCGATAAAAGAAAATTGATCATTTGCGGGGCTGGACACATTGCGTTACCTGTTTCAATTTTAGGCAAGCTGCTGGATTTTCAGATTGTCATCATTGACGATCGCAGGGATTTCGCGAACAAGCGCCGATTCGCGCATGCCGATAAAATCATTATCGGCCGGCATGCCGAACAATTGGCTAAGCAGAATTTAGATGAAAACAGTTTTGTGATGATTGTAACTCAGGGCAATGAATATGATTATGAATGCTTGAAGGTGGTCATCAATTCAAGGGCAAGATATATGGGCGTCATTTCCAGCAAGGCAAAGCGGATCAAGTTTTTTAAAAGATTAAAAGCAGAAGGGGTCAATTCAAGTTTAACGAAGCGCGTCAGAATCCCCGCCGGCATTGATATCGGAGCGCAAACGCCAGAAGAAATTGCCGTGTCCATTGCTGCGGATATCATAGGACAGTGCAATCAAAAATTCGTAAGTAGTGAAAAATTTAAGGAAAGACAGCGCGCGATATAAACCGCTACGGATTGCGAAAGGAGCCTAAAATGATCAAAGATGAAGTCATTGATTTGATTAAAGATTCGGGCTTTGGAACCCTGGCAACGATGGACGGCAATCAACCAAGGGTGCGGCCCATGATGCCATTTCTTACGGAAGACAATCAATTATTGATTGCTTTGTTATCCCGTTCACGCACAATTGATCAGATTAGGCGAAATCCCCAGGTTGAAATGTGTTTTGTGGATCGAAAGATGTGGTATTGCCGCTGTGCTGGTAAGGGCAAAATCACGACTAATATAGAAAAAAAGACCTTGGTGTTTAACCACGTTCCAATGCTTCGACAGTATTTCGCCTCACCAGATGATCCCAATTTTGTTCTCCTTGAGATTTCCATTGATTCAATGGAGGCAATGACCCCACATCAGAAGCAACCTGAGTCAATTCCACTTTAAAAACTTCTAGAAGTAGGCAAAACAATTAACAATAAAAAAAGTGATGGAAGTGTTTGCTTGCGAAAATTTTCGCAGATCAATTAGTTAACATAAGATATATTATAGGAAGTTAGTAGAATGTTCATTTGTTGTCGTGTTTAACGCGAGTCATTGCTTTTGTGTGCTTATTATGTTTTATTTGGACTTTTTTCTGCAGATTGTTCGCTGGTATCTTGTGCGGAAATTCGTGGCTTGTTGTTGGATGTCTCTTCTGTCTTGTTTTGACCTAGGAGATTATCTGCGGTTTGCTTGAATTTCGCAATTTCTTCAGCTAATTTTTGTTCAGTGAAATCGGACTTTTTGACTCCAATTTGTGCGTCCCCCATCCTTATTTTTATGATTTTTCCGTTTACAATGGCATCAGCAAGCAGTCTGCGCGCCTGTCTTAAAATCCTACCAAAGCTTGCTCTTGATAGGCGCATCGAAACCGCTGCCTCAAATTGATTGTAGTTTTGAAAATCAGCTAATTTGATGGCTTCAAATTGTTCTACCGAAAGTTCTATTTCATCGGGTCGTCCTGGCTTTCCTCTAGGGCTGAATTGAACAATTCGTGGTAGATTTTGAATGTATCTAATTTTTTTAGGTCGCCCCTTTTTTAGCATAGCATTTTGAGTTTTTGTTACAATCAACGGCAGGTTTGCTTTGAGCAAATGCTTATAAGTAATATAGGGATCATATGAGCGACTGTAAATCAATATTTTGTCTTTTAATTTTTTTTGCGGAGTTTTTAAGAGCTGTGAAAAAGAGTGGTGGCGGCGACTGGATTTAAACCAGTGACACAACGGGTATGAGCCGTTTGCTCTATCAGGCTGAGCTACGCCGCCGAAAAGTTTTAAGATTTTAGCAAAACCTCAATGTTTGACAAGTTATTTTTGGCTTTTGCTTTGCAAGGCGGGATGAAAATTATGTGTAAAAAATGACGTAAAGCAGCCAAATGACAATCACTGACGCAAAGATATAAAAATCATTAAAATAAAAAAAGTCAGCAACCCTTTCTGCTGAGGTGTATGGAAATTTTTGAGTTTCGTTGACAACCGTTCCGGAATTACGAATGTTCAACACTTCCTCTTTTTTCAGTCGCAGAAATTGGTTTGCTATGCGGTAGGCCTGCAATTCTTTTGAATCAATCATGTCCATGATTTTTTTTTCCGATGTTCCTAAGAGTTGGGCGCTTTCACGAACGGTAATGAATTGTTCTGACATGAACGAATATGAGGTGTTGGGATTATTGATTTAACAAATGCTATTACGAAATTTTGCCGGAGGCGGCCCAGGTGTCAATCTTTGATCGTTCAAACGACCAACCTTCTCCTTTTCTAATAGCAGGGATTTTTCCTTCATTGGCCAGATTGATGATATAGGGAAGATCAATCTCCAAATATTTAGCAACTTCTTCCGGATTGAGCAGGTCTTCCATCATTTGACATTGGCCTTGGAAAATGGCCCCTTCAACAATGTTCAGTTTAGGTGTTGAGATGTTTCCAGTGAGGACGGAGGTCGGCATAAGAACGAGCATTTTTTGGGCTATGATATCCCCTCTCACTTTTCCGGCAATGATGATGTTGTCGCCAGTGATATGCGCGGCTTCGACAAAAGCTGAGCTGCCGATTGTTAATGTCCCCTTCATTTCCAGAGTCCCATTAAAATTTCCGTTGATTTTAAGATTAACCGGGTCCTTGAAGCATAAAGACCCCTGCATTTGCGCGCTGATTTCAATGGTTTTTTCATCTTCATTGGTATTCGGTTTTGGTCGTCTCCCGAGGGGCATTTTACACCTCCTGATAAGAGTTGCTTTTTTATCCGCGTGAAGTACTTACCCAAAGCTAACGACTACCTATCAGTAATTGTAAAAGATTTTTGAGGTATAGGGAAGAAAAGATTAACTATTTTTTATAAACTGATAAGCGTATCCCGCGATCATCGCGGCGTTGTCCAAGCAAAGCGGTAAGGCAGGAAAATAGACCGCGATGCCCTGAGTGGCCGCTTGTTTGAGGAGTTCAGCTCTCAGTTGCGAGTTAGCGGCCACCCCCCCTCCGATTAGCAATGTTTTTGCTTTATAGCTCTGGCAGGCTGCAAGGGATTTTTTAACTAGGATGGCAACGACACTCTTTTGAAAGGAAAATGCCACTTTGGTTTTATCCAGGTCTTTTGGCGGACATTGACGAGTGTAATAAAGAACAGATGTTTTGATGCCGCTGAAGCTGAAGTTGAAAGTGTTTTTTAATTCAGCGACGGGAAATCGGATCTGTTGATTTTGGCCGCTTGGGGCGATCCGATCAATGGCCGGTCCACCCGGGTAACCAAGCCCAAGAATCAGTGCTACCTTGTCAAAGGCTTCTCCGGCCGCGTCATCTTGAGTTTGGCCGATGATTTTGTAATCCAGGTGATTTTTAAGATAATACAAGGCCGTATGTCCACCGGAAACAACAAGCCCTATTGCTGGTAACCGCGGCGGCTGAGGTTGATCAAGAAAATTTGCGTAGATGTGCGCTTTGATATGGTTAACTTCAACGAGCTTTTTATGTAAGGCATGCGACAAGCCGCGGGAAAAGGACATCCCAACCAAAAGCGACCCGATCAATCCGGGGTGAGTTGTGACGGCCAGCGCGTCAATGGATGATAGTTTGCACTTAGCAACGCTGAGGCTCTGCTTGACGACGGTGTTGATAAGTTCGATTTGTCGGCGCGAGGCAATTTCCGGGATGATGCCGCCGAATTTTTGATGGTCCCGGAGGCTGCTTAAAACAATATTGGAAAGGACCGTTTTACCATTTTTGACAACTGCCGCTGAAGTTTCATCACAGGAGGTTTCAATGCCGAGCACATTCATGTCAATTGAGATGCGCCGCTGTTCCCCCTGCGCTTTTGCTAATGGCATTTGCATCGTTGACGGTCTTTTCGTAGACCAGAATGCCTTTTAAAACATTGATCGCGGCCTGGACTTGGTTATCAGCTAAAAGTTTATCTCGGCTTTCTTTTTCCTGTTTGGTTAGTTTGAACTGTTCAGGATTTTCCGCCTTTTGCATTTCGATATTGTCAAAAATGTCCTCAACGTCTTTTGCTTCTTTTTTTTCCTTTTCCCCTTCGGCATCATCGGTCTTGGGGACGACACGCTTG
>JAHFFT010000054.1 GCA_023247795.1 Candidatus Omnitrophota bacterium | reverse complement strand
TCGCGATTGATTTGATCCCACCCAAAATCACGACCGACGTCAAAAGGGTAATGACAATCCCGGTCATCCACGTACTGATATGAAACGTTTCCTTCACCAAAGTGACGATCGAATTGGCCTGCACCATGTTGCCGATCCCAAACGCGGCAATCGCCGTCAATAAAGCAAAAATCATCCCCAGCCATTTGCAGTTCATCCCCTTTTCCAAGACATACATCGGCCCGCCGGCCATGAATCCATCTTTGGTTGTGACACGATACTTCACCGATAAAAGCGCTTCGCCATACTTTGTCGCGATCCCAAAGACCCCGGTCAGCCACATCCATAGCACTGCCCCCGGTCCACCAGAACTGATCGCGGTCGCCACCCCGACGATGTTTCCGGTACCGATGGTTGCCGCGAGGGCCGTGGTCAAGGCCCCAAACTGGCTGATATCGCCCTGCCCTTCCTTCGTACGACTAAAAGAAATCTTGATGGCTTGTGGAATGTAAGATTGGATAAATCGCAGACGGAAAGTTAAAAAAAGATGCGTCCCAAAAAGGAGAACAAGAAGCGGAATCCCCCAAACAATGTTCGACACTGCGGATAAAGAATTTTCTAAATGAACCATTGAATTTGTTTAGAAATAAAATATTTTCCTTGAAACGAATGCGAAAAAATCTTTGTCCCCTTTCAACTTTTATACTAACATAACGATAGTTTAACAAAAAAATCCAAATGAACCTATTAATTCTCTTTATTCTTGCGATGGTTTTGCTGACGGTGGGCTACCTCACCTACGGCAAAATTCTCTGCAGATGGCTCAATCTCAATGACGCCCGCCCCACACCCGCCCACATGTTGAGCAATGACGTTGATTTTGTCCCGGCCGGCAAATACTATCTCCTTAACCAGCACCTTTCCGCCATTGCCGCGGCCGGTCCGATTGTCGGCCCCATTCTCGCCGGACTTTGGTTTGGCTGGGTCCCGACGTTCCTTTGGATCATCTTCGGCGGGATTTTTATCGGTGGTGTCCACGATATGGTGACAATTGTTGCCTCCATTCGCCACCAAGGGAAATCCATCGCCGAGGTCATGAAAGAGACCATTGGCCATAAGGCCTATGTTTTATTTCTGCTGTTTTTATGGTTTTCTCTCATCTACATCATCGCCGCGTTTACCGATGTCACCTCCAGCACCTTTGTCGACTTGGAACGCGGGCAGGCCGTCGCGTCCTCGTCGATGCTTTATCTTTTCCTCGCCCTGATCATGGGCCTGGTTCAAAAAAAATTCAATCTGCAATTGAAAACAGCGACCCTCATATTTCTGCCCCTGGTCTTTCTCTGTATCTATCTCGGGCCATATTTCCCCTTAAATGTCCCTCATCTTCCGGGCTTGGACCAAAAAATGACCTGGAATGTCCTTTTGCTCATCTACTGCTTCTTAGCTGCCGTGATCCCGGTCTGGATGCTCTTACAGCCACGAGGATATTTGGGAGGAATATTCTTGATGGCGACAGGCTTGGTGAGCTTTTTGGGTCTGCTTGTTGGGAGCTTCACCCAAAAATTCGTCATTCACTTCCCTGCTTTCATTGGTTGGTCAAACGCCCAAGGGCTTCCCTTGTTTCCAATTCTATTTACAACCGTGGCCTGCGGCGCCTGTTCCGGGTTTCACTGTTTGATCAGCTCTGGGACCACTTCAAAACAACTATCTAAAGAGACCGACAGCCGAACAGTCGGCTACGGTGGCATGTTGCTGGAAAGCTTTATCGCTGTCATGGCCTTAGGCACTCTTTTGTTGTTGACGACCGACCAGGCAAAGGTGTTGAAAGATCCAAACCAAATTTACGCTCACGGCATTGCCGCGTTTTTTGGCGGACTAGGGATCAACCAAGGGTTCGCGATCAATTTCGCGCTCCTGGCCTTTGCCACTTTTGTGTATGACACCCTCGATGTCGCGACCCGCTTAGGCCGTTACATTTTTGAGGAATTGACTGGATGGAAAACCAAGTTCAGCGCTTATCTCGCCACCTTCGCCACATTGGTTTTCCCATTATGGATTCTGACCCGTCCTATCGTCGACGCCGACGGCAACCCCATCCCAGGCTGGAGAATGTTCTGGACGGTCTTTGGCGCCAGCAACCAACTCCTTGCCGCGCTGGTTTTATTCGGATTGAGTTTGTGGCTTTTCAAAAGAAAAATGAAATATCAGATCACCTTGCTGCCATCCATTTTCATGCTCGCCATCTCGCTTTTGGCCTTGTATTACCTGATCAAGCCCTGGTTATTGGGAGCCCTGCGCGGAAACATCAAAGCCGACCCGATTGTCATCACGTCCGTCATCCTTTATCTTTTGACTTTCTTTCTCATCGTCGAAGGAATCAAATCTTTCCGAAAAAAATAGCCCTCAACTCAAAACTCCTCTTCTGCTTTTTCGATATCTTTGAAGCAACTCCATCCCCAAATAAAACAATCCGATGAGAAGATAACAAAAAATGCTCATCGGCAATGAGATCTCCCTCAGTTCAAAATAAGCCCAGGGCAGTTTGAGAAACCAAGTGATGCTTAGCACCATCACATGCAGCGAAATCGTGATACCTTTCGCGAAGACAAAAGCCGCAAATGGCAAAATGATCCCAGCTGCTAAAAGCCCCATCCCTAAAAAGATGATCAGCGACGACAAAGGGATCACCACGGTGTTCGCGAGGATGCCGATCGGCGTGAACAAATGAAAATAATAAGCAATCAAAACAACAACCCCCAAATAAGCTGACAAAGAAAGGGCCATGGATTGCAGGAAATATTGTATGAACCAAAATTTGACCACTTTCATCTTCTCTCGCCAAGGTGGGTTCTTGTTCCCTGCGGGGGGAAATTTTATCTCAGGCAGGAATCGCTGGAACGCTCCCCAAAATTTTGGATAGAACAGAATGATCGATAAAACACTGACAAAAGACAACTGAAACCCGACGTTAAATAAATTCAGCGGGTTCATCAGCAAAATCAGCAGGCCGGCAAAAGCCAAGCTGTTCAATGGTTCTGGTTCCCGTTCAACAATGAAGCTCATCAACAAAACCACGGCCATGACAGTCGCGCGGACCACCGGGGGTTCTCCACCGGTGAGGAAAGCATAAAAGACCAATAAAAGGATCGTCAAAAAATATTGCGCCCTCCTTGGCATGGAAAACAACTTAAGAACAAAAAATATCCCATAAGCAACAATGCCGATATTGAACCCAGATATGGCGATGATATGGGCAACACCGGAAATTTTAAAAAGCGCGTAAACATCTTTGGGGATATCGTATCGATCACCCAAAAGCAGTGCTTGCATCATCCCAGCGTCTTGGCTGGACAAAAATTCTCTCAAGACAGCGGAAAGCCGATGCTTCACTCTCAAGGACAGGTCTTTCAGCCAATGACCTCGCTCCCGATTGATCACTTTAACAAAACCGATTTTCTTAACGCTGAGAATGAAGGTGATGCCTTTACGATAAAGATATTCCCGGTAGGAAAAACTGCTCTTTTTCGAAAAATTGAATGGCCGATGCAGCTTTCCCTCAAGGAGCAAATGATCGCCGTAACGGATGTCCTCTTGCCGAAAAATATTAACCAGAATCACCCCCTTTTGTTCTTTCGTTCCTCGCGGGGATTTGATCCGGCTGACTTCCAAACTAAATACGGTTTTCTTACCATGAAAGAACGGTCGCGGCTCTACGTCGGAGACAACAATTCCCTCGACGAAAACAGGTTCATCGCGGTCAAGATAGGGAAGTCTGCTGATATGCTCTACGGGAAACGTCCGGCAATGTTTGGAATACGCGGCCCCCATCCCAACAACAGTGAGCAAGATGAAGATGATGGTTATCTGGGATCTGCGGGTATACAGACTCAGCGATATAAACAACGCGGTCAGCAGCGTTGAAATGCCAAAAGGGATTCTAAAATATTGGTTGATGATGATCCCTAAACAAAAGCACACGCAGACCGCCAACAAAGGCCGCCGGCCAAACCATGCTGTGATAACCGTCTCCATTCAAACCCTCGGTTTTGGTATAGGATATGTTGTCTGGGGACTTATTGCTCTGGGGATGATTACTGGGTCTTCGGGGATTTGAAAACTTGGATACAACCGTGGCAGGTCTGGTCGTAATTAAAAATCGTCTGATAAAAAGTCAAACATTCAACGTCATACGTTTCACTTCCGCCATAATCAACAACAAAACCTTTTTGCTCGTCAAACCACAAGACCAAACTGTTGCCGCAAGGGCCGACAGCCTTCATCCCGACGATAGACCGCCACTCCGGCGCCTTGCTGATTTCCGGATTGACATCGTCGCTGCGGGTCTTGTCATAGAAATAAGTAAACTCGGTACTTCCCTTTTTTTCACAATACTCATGCTGCCAATTCTTCCAATCCTTGCATTCTTCAATGATCTTATCCGGCAACTCGGCATAAAGATCAGCAGACAAAAATACTCCCCAAATCAGCATCAAAAATAACAAATTGCGGCGCATAAAAATTTTCATGGCTCAAAAAATTATACCACAATGCTTACCAAACGATTGGGGATGACAATAAACTTTTTAATTTCTTGATCAGCCAAACAACCCTTGATTTTCTCGTCCCGCAAGATGATTTCTTTTAACTGCGCTTCCGACAAATTGGGCGAGACATCAAATTTTCCTCGGATCTTACCATTGATCTGTACAACCATTTGAATAACATTCCTTTCCATCGCCGCTTCATCCGCCAATGGCCAACTCACTTGCGAGATGCTCTTTTCCCGGCCTCCCATATTCTCCCAAAGTTCCTCACAAATATGCGGAGCAAAAGGGGCCAACAACTTAACCACCGTCTGCACCGCGCGATTCAATAAAAACTGCTTTCTTGGAACCGAACCAACCTGATACTTCTCAATTTTATTCATCAAAATCATCAGTTGGCTGATCGCGGTATTGAATTTGAAACCTTGCGTAAAATCGTCGGTGATTTTTTGGATCGAGACGTTGCGTTCCCGTTCCAGGTCACGGTCGTCGTCATCCAGTGGCTCGGCCGGCAGGTCACTGGGTTTCTTCTGATAGCTTTTCTCGACGAGATTCCATACGCGCGAAAGGAACCGCCACGACCCGTCAATGGCACCGGCATTCCATTCCAATTCATCTTCTGGTGGGGCGGCAAAAAGAATAAATAACCGCAAGGTATCGGCCCCATATTTACTGATCACCGCGTCCGGATCAACAACGTTTCCCTTCGACTTTGACATCACTTCCCCGTCCTTCAATACCATGCCCTGCGTTAACAATCGGGTAAATGGTTCGGAAAAGGTCACCAGCCCCAAATCTTTTAAAAACTTAGTAAAGAATCGCGAATAAAGCAGATGCAAAATCGCGTGTTCGATCCCGCCGATATACTGATCAACCGGCAGCCAATGATCGACGTCGCTTTTGGCAAAAATCTGTTTGAAATCCTTCGGCGAGCAAAACCGTAAATAATACCAACTGCTGTCAAAAAAAGTGTCCATCGTATCAGTCTCTCGTCGGAATTTCTTACCGCTCTTACGGTCGGTGTAATGCGCGAATTCCCGTGAACTCTGCAGCGGGTTACCACTGCCAGTGAATTGAACATCCCGCGGCAAGACGACCGGCAATTGTTCTTCTGGAATGCCGTGCGGCTTCCCCTGCTCATCATAATAAATCGGAATCGGTGCTCCCCAATACCGCTGACGAGAAACGAGCCAATCACGCAGTTTGTAAGTTACGGTCCGTTTACCCCACTTTTTCTTTTCCGCCAAATCCGCGATCTTGACCTTGGCTTCCACATTTTTTATTCTTGAAAAATCCCCGCTCTCCCCCATGATCCCATCCTCAACAAAGGCTGCCTTCATGTTCTTCTCGTCGATATTCTCATCCTGCGGATGGATTACAACTTTGATCGGTAGGTCATATTTTTTAGCAAAAAGGAAATCGCGCTGATCGTGCGCAGGTACCGCCATCACCGCACCAGTCCCATACTCATAAAGCACATAATCCGCGACCCAAAGCGGACATCGATCACCGGTGAAAGGATTGATGAAAAATTTCCCTAACGCCATCCCATTCTTATCTTTGCCTTCTGTCATGCGTTCAATGGTGCTCATGCGTCGCGTTTCATCGACAAAGGCATTGATCTTTTGTTCGACCGGTGTTCCCCGCGTCCATTCCTTGACCTTGGGATGTTCGGCAGCCAGTACCAAATAGGTGATCCCGTAAACCGTATCCGGTCGGGTCGTAAAGGTCTGGATCTCATCGATCTTTTTTCCAGACGCGTCCACCACGTCAAAAGTCAATTCAAGCCCTTCGCTCTTGCCGATCCAATTTCGCTGCATGGCCTTGACCCGCTCCGGCCAATGGTCCAATTTGTCCAAATCCCGCAAAAGGGCTTCCGCGTAATCGGTGATCTTGATGAACCACTGTTCGATTTCCCTTTTTTCAATCAACGCACCCGACCGCCAGCCCTTACCATCGGTCACCTGCTCATTGGCCAGCACGGTTTGATCGACCGGGTCCCAATTGACGACCGCCTTTTTCCGGTACGCCAATCCCTTCTCAAACATCTTTAAAAAAATCCACTGGTTCCAATGGTAATAATCCTCACGGCAAGTGGCGAGTTCGCGGTCCCAATCGTAAGAAAAACCCATGCGTTTCAACTCTCGGGTCATCTCTTCCATACAACTGTTCGTCCAATCACGGGGGTTGGTTTTATTTTTGATCGCGGCATTTTCCGCCGGCAGGCCAAAGGCGTCGTAGCCCATCGGATGCAGGACATGATACCCCTGCATCATCTTAAAACGGGCAATCACGTCGGCAATGGTGTAATTGCGCACATGCCCCATATGGATTTTTCCCGATGGATAAGGAAACATCTCAAGGCAGTAATACTTCTTCTTTTTGGGATCGCGCTCGACCTTAAAGGCCGCGCGTTCGTCCCAAATCCGCTGCCACTTTTCTTCGATGCGTCTGATTTCGTTGGTGGAATATGCGGGCATAATTTTTCCTCAGCCAAGATTGATGAGGTCTAAAAAATGGCTCACAAATGCAAGGCCGGCTCTAAATGAAAGCTTATACGGACTGGGGTACCTTCTTAAGAATGGACACCTGCGGAGTTGCCTTTTTTTCTCGCTCGACCACAAGGGTGTGATAATCGCTGTCCGTCTTGTAATAATCTTGCCCGCGCTCGATATATTGAGTATCCATTCGCCGAGGAGAAAAAAACCTTTTGCAAAAATTTTTAGCAACTTCAACATCAAAACATTTGCAGCAATAAATATCGATGCTGATAAAATCCTTAACGGAAAGCGTATGAATGACGATCGAACTTTCAATCAAGGGCACCCAGCCGGACAATCCTGCTTTGTCTGGGAAAAGTCTCTCATCGCTGCGGAAGATATTGGGTGGGGATTGCTTCTCCATGCCTAACGCGGCAACCGCTTCATCTAAAAATTGATAACACAAATTCAAATCATCACAAACGCCCTTACGACAACCATAAAGATCCAAAAGCAATTGAAAACCAAAAGCTTGGGGTTTCTTTTCTTTTTCCATTTTATCCTTATCCTTAGGTTGAGAGATAAATAATCGTCTTTTTATACTATAAAAGCAGAACTAATACCATATTTTTTATTTTTTTTCCTGGCCGCTAAATATTGCCGATGATGAAAAAAACGGCTACCAGCAAAACGATCAAAAGCAACCAAAGGCTCCAGGTCCCGTACTTGATTCGCCCCAACGCTCCTCGACTAGTGCTCCGTCAAATTAATTCTTGTCGGTTGCCTCCGCACTCCGCTAGGGGGGCAAGCCCCCCTTCGGTGCTCGTTTCACTCGCTGAGCACCCCCCAAGCCTGGGGGAAAATTTTTCCCCCAAACCCCCTTTAGTACACCGTCTCTATAAAAATTTATTTGACGGTGTACTTGGGCGACGAAGGTTTTCTCCGCAAAAATGACACAGCAGTGCCTCTTCATCATAAATCGGCTGCTGACAACTCGGACAGGAATAGTCTTGCGGATCCGACATAAACGTTTTTATTATGTCATGCCCGTTTCATAAGTCAAAAAAGACTTTGGCTAATTTCTTGACGGTTGCCCCTCCTTTTATTCATTTGATTTTTAAATCAAACTGCCCTAAAATATCACGTAATTCGATGAGGATTTTATCTGAGGTGACCATCATGCAAATCAAAATCAACGGCCAGACAAAAACCTTTGCTGACGGAAGCAATCTGGAAGCGATCATCAAACAATCTTGTCAAAATTGCCAACGCGTGATTGCCGAAGTCAATGGCGCGATCATTAAAAGCCAACAATGGGGCCAACAACCGATCCGCCAAGGCGACCAGATTGAATTGGTGAGCTTTGTTGGCGGCGGATAAGACTTGAGACATGAAACTTGAGACTGACAACACTCCTTTGGTGATCGCTGGTAAAACCTTCACCAACCGCTTTTTTCTGGGGACAGGCAAATTCAAAAATAAAACCGATGTGACGGAAAGCATCACGTCCTCTGGCACACAGATCGTAACAGTGGCCTTACGCCGCATTGATCTGGAGCGGCATGACGACAACATCATCGAATACATCCCCGAAGGTATCACACTGCTGACCAATACCTCGGGTGCGCGCAATGCCAAAGAAGCGGTCCGCATCGCCCATCTGGCCCGGGAATCCGGGTGCGGGAACTGGATCAAGATCGAAGTGATCAACGACAGCAAATATCTTCTCCCCGACAATCTTGAAACCATCAAGGCGACAGAAATCCTCGCCAAGGAAGGGTTCGTGGTCCTTCCCTATATGCATCCTGATCTTTATGTCGCGCGCGAATTGGTCAAGGCTGGTGCGGCAACTGTTATGCCTTTAGGATCGTTGATTGGTAGCAACCAAGGATTAAAGACCAAAGAATTCATCAAAATCCTGATTGACGAGATTGCAGTGCCCATTGTCGTCGACGCTGGGATAGGAACTCCTTCACAGGCGGCAGAGGCCATGGAAATGGGTGCTGACGCGGTTTTAGCCAATACCGCCGTTGCCACCGCTGGAAACCCTGCCCAACTGGCACAGGCCTTTTCAATGGCGGTGGCAGCCGGACGACTGGCCTACTTAAGCCAAGTATCGGATAAAAAAGGTGTTGCCTCAGCCTCTTCCCCTTTAACCGGATTTCTTTACGATTAGTGTTTCATTGTTTTTACGGAAATCATTAGACACGACTTGAATCTCGTCCAGAAAATCCAGAGAATGAGAAAATGAAATGACTTTTGATTTAGAACGCATCAAAACCATCCTCAGTGACCCTTCGCCTAACCATATGGAACGGCTCGCTGAAGGGGCACGGGCGATTACCCGTCAATATTTTGGCCGCACCATATCGCTTTATGCTCCCTTGTACCTTTCCAACTATTGCAGCAGTCACTGCACCTATTGCGGATTCAATAGCAAAAACCGGATCAAACGCCTTCGCCTGACCACCGAACAAATGGCCGTCGAGATGCAAAAGGTGGCCGCGACCGGAATCGAAAACATTTTGCTTTTGACTGGTGAATCTTATCAAGCCACTCCGGTTGCTTATCTGAAAGAGGCGGTTGCCGTTGCTAAACAATATTTCACCAGCATCAGCTTAGAAGTCCACCCGATGAACGTCGAGGAGTATCAAGAACTGTACGAAAGTGGTGTCGATGGAATTGCCGTCTATCAAGAAACCTATGACCGCGAACGCTACAAAGAGGTCCATGTCTCTGGAAAAAAAAGTGATTATGATTTTCGCGTCAAAACACCAGAACGAGCAGCACAGGCTGGATTGCGGATGATCTCGTTAGGGATTTTATTGGGACTCGGACCGCTTGAAGAAGACCTCAATGAGCTTTATCAGCATTTGCGTTTTCTCGAGAAGAATTATCCTGGAGTGGAATACAGCGTCTCGTTTCCTCGGCTAAAAAAAATCAAAGGTCGTGAGTTTGCCCTCTGTGATGTTTCCGACGTAACACTGATCAAGATCATCTGCCTGACCCGAATCCTGTTTCCCCGGGTGGGGATCAATTTATCGACGAGAGAAAGTGCGCGGATCCGCGACCATGCTTTGGAACTGGGGATCACCCGGATGTCAGCCGGATCCAACACCGCCGTCGGCGGCTACGCCATTGAAGACCCTGATGAACAGGAACCACAATTTGATATTGAAGACACCCGTTCGGTTGATGAGATCATCCAATTGCTAAAAAGGCGCGACTTTGATCCCATCCTCACCGACTGGCGTCCGATTAAAAATGAAACCGTCTAACCCAACCAACCCCCGGGGTTGGTTCTAAAAAATGACAATGGCAGCTAAAAAGAGTGTTAGCAAACTGCAAGAAGGCCTCCTTCGTTATCTCAGTAAAGACCAACTCAAAAGCATTCAATCAAAGAAAATCGGCATTGGCGGCGCCGGCGGCTTAGGTTCCAACTGTGCCATGATTTTAGTCCGCACCGGTTTTGAGCATTTCGAAATCCTCGATCAAGACGTGATTGATGCCAGCAACCTTAACCGGCAGCAGTATTTCCCAGAGGAAATCGGCCTCGCAAAAGTCCACACCCTTAAAAAACGGCTGCAACAAATCAACCCGGAATTGGACATGACAATCCATCAGGTTCAATGGACGCCGCAGACCGGCGAACGCTACTTCAAGGATTGTAATTTTATTGTTGAGGCCTTTGATCAGGCGGACTGGAAATTCAAATTCGTGGACCACTATCAACCGTCGGGAAAACTCATTATCAGCGGCAACGGCATGGCTGGACTTTTGGAAAAAAAGCCCATGACCATACGCAAATTGGGCAATGTCTACTTCGTTGGTGATGGTTCAACAGACTCTGCTTCGGGACACCCTCCCATGGCGCCCCGCGTCACCCAATGTGCAGCCATGATGGCGGAAATCATTCTCGACTTTACTTGCAAGGGCCTGTCTCCACTTTAATCATACATCTTCTAATTTCTTGCGCAGTGCTTTAAGTGGCACTGTATTTCCTTCGCCGATCTCCTTTTTAGCGATTCTGATCCTTTTTAAACATTTTTTGTCAGATAGAATTTCTAAAGTTTCCATGAGTGACTCATAGTCATCAACACTCATCATCACCGCAACTGGCTTACCTCCTTTGACGATTATATAGCGATCTAGCTTCTCATCAATTCCATTAATCACTCGAGACAATTCCGACCTCAACTCTCTTAAAGTAATTGTTTTTACCATACTCTTAACCATAGGGAAAATTCTCCATATTTATTTGCTTTCTATTCGAGTTATTGGAATAATTTCTACCCCAGGCTGATATGTATAGTCTCTGTGTAGTTGTTCGTTTATTTTGAGATGACCATCAATATCACCTTTATTAGTTCTTTGTCTTACATTCCAATTAGCGCTTTCAAGATTATTTTCGAAACACACCCATTCGATTTTTGTTCCTGAAGCCTTGTTAAGAATATACCTAATAATCTCATTTCTAGGATCCTGAAAACAAAAATTCATCTCTTCGATTATACAATCTTCGCCTGCATTAAGGTGATTAATGATTGCCGACCAATTCGTATTGCCACCAATGCTCTTACCAATACCTTCAAAAATTTTAGCACCCGTCTTTTGTCGCCATACCTCTGAATAATGAGTTTTTCCTGAACCACACAAGCCTATTATGAATGTAATTTTTGCCATTTGTATATTATTCTTACTGCCTAACTATTATTGTACGAATTGGTCAAGTCCCAATTTCCCTGTAAATTCGGTTGTTAAAGGGCATAAGATTTCTTTGATGTTTTAATGATCGTTCGTTCTTTGATAGCATGGTGCTTGAGTTCATCGCGCAAGGCCAATA
>JAHFFT010000077.1 GCA_023247795.1 Candidatus Omnitrophota bacterium | reverse complement strand
TATTGAGTTTTTCAATATCAGTAGCCCCATCAGGCACTGAAATGTGATCTTTAATAGCCTCTAATAAACCTTGTGTGGTGAATTGTCCTGTAAACTCACCCACGGTAAACTCGGAAGAACCCTTTTGCAAAGAAATGAATTTATTCATGGCCTTGATGCGTATACTCAAATCTTCTTGTGAACGCTCACGCGCCTGCTCAATGATCTTTTGAGCCGCATCCAAAGTATCTTGCACAGAAAGCCCAGTTGTATCAATCGGTTCAAACATCCCCGGATGCTCACCCAAACTGCGGTCAGCTTGATCCGCGCGATCGCGTTTGATGATGCGTTCTTTTTCTTTGGCAATCAGTTGGATTTCTCCCGGAGTTAAATCCCACTTAGCGGCCAACCCCAACGCTCGTTTTGCCCTTACCTCGGCGTCCGCGGACACGGCCATGTTCACCTGGGAGTGAGGATAAAATCCGCGGCTGGAAATGATGACCGCGGTCGTGCGTGGGAAACGGCTGACAACCTCGCGGTCTTGTTTCAATAAGAATTCAGCAACCAGCGGATGTTTGGTGATGGTTGATAACATCAATTCTGTTTCCGGCGAACGCAGATGTTCGGTCGTCAAATACTCACCATTGACATAGATCGCGCTGTCCTTCATATGGAGCTGGGCCTGCTGTAAATTCCAGAGAATATTTTCGGCCGAAGATAAGATCGAGGCCCCTTCGCTCTTCACTTTCTGCCGAATAAAGTAGGCATACGCGCGGCACATCAACCCAACATCAACCATGACCGCGTCGTGATGATCATCAACAAGCCCTCTTAACAACCCTTGCGCCATAGTGCTCTTCCCCGACTGGGCCTCGCCTATGATGTTTGTGCGATCATACGGCATATAGGCCTTGAACTGATCAATGTCTTGTGCATCCCATTCTTCCTGATATCCCACAATCAGCTTAAGCAGTTCTTTATACGGAAGGGCCGCAGCCACGGACACCAACTGGTCATCCTTAACGTTCTTAGTCTTAATCCAGTTTAAAAGATATCCGCTCTCAACAATATCGTCTAAATACGCCATCCACACCGCAGCGATATTGTCTGCGTTGTTATCCATGCCGCTCAATCGATAGGCAATGGCTTCTTTGATGGGACCAAGGGCTGGGGACAACGTGTTAACGTGTCTTCGCACCGTTCGTAAAAGATACTTAAGATCATCTAAAGTGATCTTATCGTTATTAATTAAATCTAAGGCCTCCCGCGGCAGGACAACTGCGGACGCGCCATCGCGTAGCATCTTCTCAAAATAAGTGATATAAACATCAACCGGCTTTTCTTGGGCCTCGTCTTCCCGGCCGGTGATAAAGGCGATGGTTTCCATATTTTTAATTCTGGCCGCGGCATGCTGGTTCAAGAATTCCTCGGAAACATTGGTTTTTGTTTCTTGATAACCGACCTCTTTCTTTAAATATTTTTCCCGCAGCTTAAGATAATCTTGATGAGCGGCCATTGACTTGGTACTTTCAATCAGCTCACCAAACGTGGTGGCCGCAATCTGGTTTCCAGCTGGTGTGGTTTCGACATCTTCCAATCGTGACAGATAGGATGATTCCCACATTTGCCGGATATCATCCGCATTGCGCGGCAAGGCAAAATATTGAACGAAACTGGTGATTTGGGAAACATCGATCATCGTTTTTAATTTGCTCGCCATCCGTTGGGAGACCGCGTCAAGCCGTCGATCGATTTCGTTTTTGATTTCATCTTCCAATCCCTTAACCACATAAATCTTCATCGGCCCGCGAAGGCCTTGCAAGACATGAGTGTCGCCTTTAAGGCTGGCATTGACAATCCAATCGCCTTTAAAGGTCGCGAAGGCCTCACCGTTTTCATCCGTTGATCCAAATGAATCGGTTTGAATGCCTTCAAAAACCTCGATAACCGCCTGTTCCCATATATCCAGCAGTTCAGCAGCCTTTTCATTGCCGATCCGCTCAATCAAGAATTGGAAGGCCAGGCTTTGGCCATTGCCATTCTTAAAGGAAGGCACCACACCGACGAAATATTCTTCTTCAAGGAGCGCTCGGTAAGCGTTTCGCAAATTTTTGTTACGGCTGATCATAATTTTTAAACGCTGTTCGACCGCGCGGATCAAGTGTTTCAGATCTTCTAAAGTTGAAACTGTTATTGTTTCGGCCTTTGCTGATTGTTCAAGCGCGGCCACAAGATTGTTAAAATGGGGGGCTAACGGCTGTTGATATGTTTTGGCATGAACAACCATCTCTTTAATGATTTTAACAATCCCTTCGCTGGGGTCAGACGCGTTCGCCAAGATCTCATTGACGCGGCGCTTGATCCCGTCACGGAAATCCACCGACTCTTCGTCGTATCTTTGCGAACTGTAAGCCGGAAGATAGAAAGGATCATTCTTCTGCTCATCACGGATCTTCTCTGCTAAATCGAGCGGTGGGACCTTAGACGCTGGAGGCGTTGCCAGCTTCTGTGCTTCTAAAAGATCCACCAGAACCGCTCGATAATCTTCCGCCAACTCTTCTGCTTTTTTGGCTCTGGTCCGACCATAGATATTGCTGATCCTTAAACGAGTAGGAATCGGCCGTTTCTCAACCGCGACCCGTTCACGCAAATCATGCATGCTCCAAATAAACAACGTAATGGCACGAATAGCCTTCTTATTTTCTAAAACCGATCGATAAAAATGCTTTGGTTTCATATTTTCTTGTCCGATCAGCCAGAGGAAAATATGGTGCAGGTCTTCAACCGAGCGGACCTGACGGGTTTCAAATAAGAACTGTTCAAAATAACGGAAATACTCCTCTTGATAATGCGCAAAGTCAATACCATTTCTAATATCAGATAATTTTAAGAATGGACTGTTAAAGCGTTCAAGATGTTTGATCCAGACCGCTAAACGGATCAGCGTATCTTTCTGTTTACGGTCAGCGATCGTTGCAAAAAGCTCGTGGTGCTTAACAACAATGAAATTGAACAAGGCCTTGCCGTCATCAGACAACTGATCTTGAGCTGGCAAGAACGTATTAGGATCATCCATTACCAAGACGCCCTCATCAATCTTTTCTTTAAATTCAGGAATCGTCTCCAGCATGGCATTGCTTAACAAGGTTTGTTTGAGTCTGAATCCAATGTGTTTGATCAATGATGATCGTAATAGGCCCTGACCATTGCGCTCAATCGGATGACCTAAATTGACCTCAGAGTAAGGATAAAACGGCTGATAAATCTGGGCGGTTAAATCAGCCAAAATGATTTGGTCCCAGTTGCTTTTCGTTTTATCCGGTTGTTCAAGAATCTTTCCCTTAAATTTAAAGTGATGTTTGCTAAGCCAGCCCTTAACTTGATCGATGGTCAAATCTGCCTTTTCAACCACCCTTCCTTTTTTGGTCATATCCGGGATATCTTCGACATGTTTTGGGGAGGCGATGAACTCATGAATCTGATTTTCCTTCGAATAACGGGCTGATGATTTATAAAGAATCGTGGCCTTTAAGAAGGTCGTTATAATCCCCTGCGCCATACTTTCAATAATACGAATATCTCTGCCATTAGCCTTAACCAGACAGGGCGTCACTTCCTTATAAATCTCCTCCACCTTATTTTTAAACTCACGGTTTTCTTCCACCTTAAGCCTAAATTTATCTAAAAGGACTTCCCAGAAATTATTTTTGTTGGCGTCGGCAAAGGCTTCTCTAATAAGCGTTATCATAACGATATGCGCGCTCCCCAACCCGGCGCGGGAAAGTTCATAAACATCATTGTTCTTCTTAAATGCTTTTTTATCCTCGGCTAGCAAGTATCCGGCCTGATAGAAGTTGGCGGCGTCACGGGCGATATAGATATGGAAACTCTTATCGCCTGCTTGTTTATCCCGAAGCTGACGAGCGACTTCCTTCATATATTCGCTGATCAGGACAAGCGATTTATAAAAAGTGTATTGATCTGATGTGTGGGCTTGCTTGATGTCCTTAATCAACCCTTGAACGCGGGCCTTGATGAGATAACGCTGTTCGTCAGATAAACCAGCGGGAAGATCTTCAACTTCTTTTTTAAGTTGCTCAACAATCTGCTGCGAATTTTTATATTCAACCGGTAAAATTTCTTCATAAGCCTTAGAAATATCTTGAACTGGCTCTTCCACAGGAGGGCCTTGAGCTAAGTACGGCGCGCGTTGATAATCCATAAAGGTGTCATTTTCTTTCTGCCAAATTGTTATTTCTTTGTCCGCCAATTCTTTTAAAGTCGGAACGTGAATAGCATTTAAAATCGCGTAAATCGCGCGGTAAGGTACGCCGATTTTTTCCGCCTCACGGACCGCGTGTCGCAAATGGCCAAAGAGAAGTTCGTAACCTATCTCCCCGCGTAAGGTATAAGCATTTTCCATAGTATGGGCGGATCCGAC
>JAHFFT010000076.1 GCA_023247795.1 Candidatus Omnitrophota bacterium | reverse complement strand
CGCAATGACAATGTCTCTCCACTATTTAATCATGTGACCCAGCCTGTGCACTCCCGGGGTGTCATCGAATATTCCTAGCAATCACATTAGCTGAGTGCTAAATTGTAGACAAAAAAATTTCCTACCTATTCATCTCTAAAATGACCTTAATCCCACTGATATTCACCTGCCGCTCCTCCATCAGATAATAAACATAATTAAAAATATCTTTTTCATCTCTCGCCTTAAATCATTTTGACTTTCTTAATTGATACTCCACATACCCGGCCAAAACTTCCTGGATTTTTACCGACGGTTGGACCACGAAATAGTTACTCATGACCGCGTGGCCCATCTCATGACCTAAAATTTCACGACGAAAATTTTCGGCCGTAATATAAATGGAATTAAAATCATACAGATAAAATGAAACCCCCGTACATGGTAAATCGCTGTGATAAAGGTTATCGTAAAAAGCGGATAATTCTTTCTGCGTTGCGAATATTTTAATATTTCCTTTGAAACTATACAAATGCATATCCAGTACGTCACAAGCGCGGTTAAACAACACATCGAGCATGGATGCCAATTGTTTCTCGGGAGAAGAAAAATTGACCGACTGGCCGCTGAGCATTTGGTCTGCTTTGCTCACGTTTAACTGGTTAAGCAAATCATTCAGATCCACTTCCGGCTTATAATAAATCGTGAAATATTGGCTATCGATCTTACGGACATCCTCAAAACCATCATTGCCCGCCGCCCACGCCGCGGGCACCGCCAATAAAAGCCAAAGCACTATGTGTATCCACCAACGGGTCATACGGTGTTAAACGTGTTCAATATTTTCTTTAACTCTTCAATGTGCTGTTTAACATCCCCATCCTTCATGCTTGGCGCTTTATTCCCTAAAGCGGCCGTAGTGTCTTTCAACTTTGTAATTTTATGATTTAATTGACTAACGGCTTCGTTATAGGCATCTACCACAATTTGCAACTGGTCACCTTTGCGTATCCGCATGGAGGCGGCTATATCTCCCTGGGCCAACCCTTTAAACATCATTTTCAAATGGTACAATGGCCCGGCGATTTTATGAGAAATAAAAAGCATCATCACAATGGTCGCTAAAGTCATAATGACCAATTGGATCAATACGGTTTGCGTCATCAATGGTAAAAGATAATCCACCGTTGTACGTACAGCCACCTGGCCACGATCTATAGTAACCGTCGTCGAATGCTGGGCCAGCCAATAAACAAGGCCTATGGTCAACAGTGACCCCAAGGCTACCAGAACGCAAAATTTAATGATCCATCTGGTCTGAAACCCTTTCTCGATATAATAAATGTGCCGTTTATTTTTCAGCGTATCAGTGCGCATCATAATTAATCCTCCCCCATTTTTCAATATAAGCCGGGTTTTAAATATTCTTGATGGATTTCAACGGCAGTTTTCTGGCGCAGGCCATTCACCCATTGGTTAATTTTCTCGCTTTCTTTCTGCCTGGTCAACATGGACTGAATTTGCGGATAAACATCATTGAGGGACTTAGCGGTTTTGCCGTCTTTGACCATTTGGTCATATACCGCTTGTACTTCTTGAGAAGAAATTTGCGTTGTCTCCAAGCTGATATCTTTAGACTTTTCGCGTAAGGCTACAGTTAACAGCGACTGTTCCCAGAAACTCTGAATCATCCGCAAAAAATCCTTATTCTTGTCCAAGCCCTTGGCCCGAGCGTCGATTATGATAAGTTTTTGATTAATCATATTATCAAGAAATACTTGACGAGAGGCAGCACTGTCCTGAATGCCATAACTGGAAGACTTAAAGGCATCTTCAAATTCTTCCTGGGTGATCACATAATCGCCGATTTTGGCAACGATTTTTTCCGCCGGCGGTTTAGGTTGACAACCTAAAACAAATACCAAACAAATAATCAATGCCCAGTACTTCATAATTTTCTCTCCCTTTGCTTTGATGGTTAAATATAAAAAAAACCCGTCTACCTGAGGCGGACGGGGGTTTTTATGATAATTAATCGAAACTAAATTGCATTGCTTCCTTGTTGTTGATCACTCTTTTTCTTCTTTTGCTGGATTTGTCCGTCGATGAAGTCATAGGCCCCTTCATCTAATTGGAATTCTTCGTCAAAGGCGCCGGAATCTAATTCAGCCAAAGGATGATACAAAAATACTGGACCAGATCCCGCTGCGGCAGAACCGAAGTCAAACGTGCTGGTTTGCAACAACACTAATTGCTGCGCTCCCTGAAACGAAATCTGCCCTAACGAAGAACCGGTCGTTTGAGATAGCAGGAACGTATTAAGAATCGGCCAGATGCGTACGCCGTTAAAAAACACATTGCCCGGCGGGCTCGGCGAAAACACAGGAATATTGTTACTTGCCGGCGCATTAACCGTCCCGGTTAAGTCACCGCTGGTTAATCCGATACTTTGACCAATGTCCAAAATCAAATTGCCGTTAATATTTACGTTGACCGGATTGCTAAAACCAATAATTCCATTAGGCACAGATAATAGCGAATCGGCATTGGCCACAACATGTGGCCCATTGCCCGTCGAAAATAGGGCGCCATTATCCGATCTTAAATTTACCGCGCCGGCATTGGAAAGAGTTGTCCCATTAAGAAAAATATCGCCGGTCAAAGCCCTTAACGTGAAATCGTTTTGGGTTGTCACGCCGTCAATGGTGGCATCCGCGCCCGTCAACAAGGTGGCTGCCCCGCCCGCGCTCAAAGATTGCACCTCTAATGCCCCTTGGTTGCTTAAAAACACGTCATCTCCGGCTGTCGCATTGAGGAAAGCGGCATTAGTATCGATGTCCCCGTTTCCGCTATCACCGATATTGTTGCCCGCGGTTAAATTCACCGTGTCCGCAACCAATTGAGTAGTCTGATCATTATCGTCCTTGATATCAGTGTCCGCATCCAACGTAATAGTACCCGAACCGGCATTAATGTTCTGTAAAGTGAGCGATCCTCCGACCGTCAAAGTAACATCATTGCCGTCGGTTGCAATCCCATCGCTCCCATTCACACTGCCTACCGTCAAATCATTGGCATCGGTGTACGTTAAAGCGCCTTCGATATCGGCCGCTAAGGTATTCACATCATTGTTGGCATCCGTTAAACTGAAGGCCCCTGTTCCCAGCAGCTGCAAGCTGTCGCTCAGTACAGAAGCACCGTTATTTTGAGTAACACCGTTAGCAGAATTTAACGCAACAGTGGCTCCTCCCGCGTCAAGGTCCTCGCTCATCGTTAGCTTGTCCCCAGTATTTAAGGTCACATCATTGCCGTCGGTTGTAATCCCATCGCTCCCATTCACACTGCCTACTGTCAAATCATTGGCATCGGTATAGGTCAGATCACCTTCGATATCGGCCGCCAGCGTGTTGACGTCATTATCGCCATTATCCAGATCAAACGTCCCCCCACCCGTCAAAAGCAAACTGTCAGCGAAAATAGCGCCGCCCGTCGGGTCAACTCCATTCCCGGAATTTAACGTAACAGTGGCACCACCCGCGTCAATGTCCTCGCTCATCGTTAACTGACCATCCGTATTTAAGGTCACATCATTGCCGTCCGTTGTAATCCCATCGGTCCCATTCACACTGCCTACCGTCAAATCGTTGGCATCGGTATAGGTCAAATCACCTTCGATCTCAGCCGCCAAGGTATTCACATCATTGTTGGCATCCGTTAAACTGAAGGTCCCTGTTCCCAGCAGCTGCAAGCTGTCGCTCAGTACAGAAGCACCGTTATTTTGAGTAACACCGTTAGCAGAATTTAGGGTAACCAAGGTGCCGCTGGCATCAATCCCCTGATTTAAGGTCAGCACATCATCCGTATTTAAGGTCACATCATTGCCATCGGTTGTAATCCCATCAGTCCCATTCACACTGCCTACCGTCAAATCATTGGCATCGGTGTACGTTAAAGCGCCTTCGATATCAGCCGCCAGTGTGTTCACATCATTATCGCCATTATCCAGATCAAACGTGCCCCCACCCGTCAAAAGCAAACTGTCAGCGAAAATAGCGCCGCCCGTCGGGTCAACTCCATTCCCGGAATTTAACGTTACGGTCGCCCCTTCCGCGTCAATGTCCTCGCTCATCGTTAACTGACCATCCGTATTTAAGGTCACAGCATTGCCGTCGGTTGTAATCCCATCGGTCCCATTCACACTGCCTACCGTCAAATCGTTGGCATCGGAATAGGTCAAAGCGCCTTCGATATCAGCCGCCAAGGTATTCACATCATTATCGCCATTGTCCAGATCAAACGTCCCCCCACCCGTCAAAAGCAAACTGTCAGCGAAAATAGCGCCGCCCGTCGGGTCAACTCCATTCCCGGAATTTAACGTTACGGTCGCCCCTTCCGCGTCAATGTCCTCGCTCATCGTTAACTGACCATCCGTATTTAAGGTCAC
>JAHFFT010000053.1 GCA_023247795.1 Candidatus Omnitrophota bacterium | reverse complement strand
GTTTTAATATCGTCATTCAGAACTTCCTTATTTTTATAGCGAATTCTGTCGATCTTTTCTCCCTCGACTCTTTTTGCGTATAAATGTAAAAGTGTGTACGCGTCCGATGGAAATAACAGATGCTTTTTCTCACCACTATCCGCCGTCGTATATTCATCAAACAGCAATTGTTTCATCTGGGCCAAGGTGGGATGAAAATGCCAGGGGTGTACAGCCCTCATATCGTCCATGAGTTGCAGCAATATTCTATTTCTAAAAAATACCGAATAATGGCTTAACTCGCGCCGGAGATACTCCAGCTTAACTGGCCAGGCATTATCATCGCCCAGAGGACGATCCCCTGAATCTCCGCGACCAGCGGATTGTTGAGCAACAATATCCTTTAGCCCTTTAAATAAACGCTCCTTTGCAAAATCATCCATATCTTGCCTTTCAATATATTCATAGGGCAACGCGTCCGTCTCTTTATTTTTGTTTAACACAATTTGTATAATTTTCTCGCCGGCGATCAGACTATTCGCTGACAACTCTTGCTCAAAGGTACTGGAAAAAATTTCATCGGCCTCCTCTGGAATCATAAAACGCAAATAATTCAAGAACTGCCTTTGAACCGCCCGCTGCCTCTCCATGCGCCGATCGCCGTAAGATTCTGGAAGCCACCGTTGCGAAAAATTGAAATCAGTCTCAAAATATATATCTTCTGTCCTTAATTTATCCGTTCCTTCGTAACCATTCTCTTTTATTGCTGTCCCTGATAAATAAAGGGCCAACCATTGTTTGATTTTATTCGAGCTAAGATAATAAGCTTCGTCATTTTCCCCGCTATGATCGGCATCATCGGGTGCTACCCTCAACACCGCCTGAAATATCGCCTGCTTAAACTCCATCGGATATTGATCAGACTGGATTAAGCTTTTCCAATCATCAATATCCAGGTAAAAAAAGTAGTTTTGGTTGAATAAATCAGTAATTCCGCCCTTTACTAAAATGAACGATATCATCACGGCTTCAAACAACCGTTTTCGTTCGGCTTGAGTACTCACGGGAAGGAGGCGAATATCCTTTTCATAAAAGTCAGAATCCGCTCGTTCTAAAAATATTTTCCCTGGATCAATATTCTTCAAATCAATCCCTAAACGAGAAACCACTCGCGAGACCGATGCTCCTTGATAGGTCTTCGCATAATCTTTGGCATCCATTGCCTCGTTCAAGTCCTTTCTGCCGTAGATGCGGTAGAATGAAAAGGGACGATTGAGCAGCTCTTCCATAGCACTCATGTCCCCTCGGCCGACCGAGGCGACGACCGCTTGATAGTCCTTTTTTTGAACAGGTTCAGATTTGATATAAGCCTCAAAGACCTTTTCATCAGAAAATCGATTTTTAAATTGCGCTATGGCCTGGTCGTAAGTCCTGGCAATCAAATCTAACAATTGAAGCCGTCGCTCGATGTCCAGATCCGCGGCCTGGATCCGTTCTCGGATCGCGATGACTTGCTTATTAAAATTTTTCAAAAATTTTTTATCAGCGGCGTTCTCGTTAAATTCAGACTGTAACTTATTTAATAAAAATGGCTCTGCTTTTGGCGGCCCTTCATCATTTTGCGTTAAGAACTGCGTCAACAAACCCTCATTGTTAGCCATCGACAAATGCCCCGGCAACTTTTGTTCAGGCTTTTGCTCCCAATCGGTCACAACTTCTGACATCAAATCCAAAACATTGTTTAAATACAAATGTTTCGCGAATTTTTTATTGGCCTCTACCTCTTGGGCTAATACTTTTGCCGCCACACGCGTCTGTCGATAACGCGTAATCTTGATCAGTTCCAGGACCTCATCAATACTTTGCGCCTCGCCAAACTGACGGATCAGGTCCTGCTCTGATCGGATGTCCTGCGCTTTCGCGCCCAAATGCCGATGATGCCATTGAGCGTATCGATCGACCATTTTTTCATCGGGAGAACTTTGCAGCGCCTGGTCCTGATCATCAGCTTGATAAGGACGCGTGATAAGCACATTAGACTCTTTCTCTAAAAATTTTTCGATGTGATTAATCCGTTGTTTGGGATGGGGGTGCTCTTCGAAGGCATATTCCACGGTGACATTCTTGGTCTGTCGTCGGAAAAATTCTAAATAGGCCTTAACGGCATCGGTATTGTATCCGGCCAACCCGGTCAAAATTAAAGCTCCTTGATCAGCGTTGAATTCCGCCTGCCTTTTCAAATCAAGGATTTCATTCATGAGGGCCTTATTTGCCTGTAAGGCCTGTATGGTAAGCCCTACGTAAGCCGTCCCTTGCATGACGTGCGTCATTTCATGGGCTAAAATCGCGAAAAAAATATCTTCGATATAAACCGTTTTATCGTTCTCGGCTTTTTTAGTTTTACTTCCAACATCATAGCGTGACGGGATATTTAACATTTTGGCGTAATGGGCAATTTCCCGAACAAGCCCTAAACACACATACACATCATCATGCCCGGAAGAGGCAAAGGCGTTCACATCCGGGGAGTCGACGATAAAAAGCTTTCCCCGAAAGGCCGGTAGATGCAAAGACGCGGCATGTTCATTATAAGCGTCCGTGACCTTGGCAAAAATACGATGAATGATTTCCGCCTCCCGACTATCTTCCCGGTCAACAAATCCATACATCCGCATGATTTGATAATGCTGCTTATAAATGTCATAATCCGCCTCCTGCTCGATTTGTTCTTTTGATTTATCGGTATGTTCCGCAAGAAAAGCGACAAAATTATTTTCCTGACCTTCTTTATCTTCAACCCGCGGAGTGGGAGCGTTCTTGTCGGAAAAATCGTGCCCGGTTTTGCCGAGTTGCATTGTTCGGCTCGGTGTCGTTTCTTCTCTATCATTCTCAGCAACGACCGCGGCCTGTTCTTCATTGATAAACTGCGACAGCGAGCCGGCGACCGTTTCCAACTCTGGTAAATTCTGATACTGCTGATAAAGTTCCAAATTAGCTTGACGCTGTTTATCGCGAATCCGTTTCAATCGCGATATAAAACGTTTCATCATTGTGGCGGTCTTTTCTTCTTCACTGTTGACCACAAAATCCTTGGCCTTCTTGGCAAAGGCTACCTCATAACCCCATAAGTTGTTCCTGGCCTCCTGTCTGACGAGCGGGTGCTCGGTCTCATCCTGCAAAATTTGCACAGAATCCTGATATGTCCCAGACAATACGCCCAACACTTTAACGGCCTGCACCCGCATATTGACGCGATCTTCATTGACAAATTCCCTGTCAGAAGCATCGACCTTCGATTCTGCGAGGATTATTCTAATCTGTTCTAAAAGCTGACGTTGTTTATCTTGATCGAAAAAAATGAATGAAGATTTGAGCAAATCAGAAATAACCTCCAAAACCCCCCATTTTTGCTCATACTCTTTGCTTTCACTTAATATGAGAATACACAAATCTGATTGGTCATAATAAGAAATATTTGTGCGAATGAAATCCCAGGTGCGGCCGGAGATATTAAAATTATTTTCCCGCAAAAGATCTCGGAAGGCTTGAAGAACAAGGGGATACCGATTATCTGCTATACGTATCGGAAGAGGAAGCTCTTTCGGGTCCATAGGATATTTCTCTTGTCCGTCCTGTTCTTTGATAAGAAGACGCAGCAAACGCGGGACGTATTCTTCTCTCGCTTCATTGATCAACGCAATGATATCTCGAAAATCACGGGCCCTTTTACCTTTGCGCATATTCACGTAACTATCGATGTTTTCGTTTGGAAGACCCTCAATTTTTAAAACGTGCGGGAGCAGGAGCTCATTTTCCTGCACGGTAAAATATAAATTTACCAATTGCTGCTGCCCCTCTGCTCCCATGTTGATCAGCGCTTGGCAGGCCACCTTTATGATGGAACTCTCCGGCATTTCCAATACCGCGGATAAATCTTCGGCCTCTGCAATCACCATTCTTATCATCGGTAAATCTTCTTCTTCAGCAATAGGCAATAACGCCCAAAATGCAAATTCCGAATATTGTCCCTGTTCCATCGATCCCGCATCCTTCGCGGCAATGATGGAGCGTAGATGATCCCGCGCCTCTTTGCTCTCTTGAGCCAATTCACCTAAGGCGGAGATGATCTGGACTTGCGTATCCTTATGATCAATCATCTGCTGCATACGAATAAGCAAATCCACCCGCTTCGATTCCTGCAGTTCTTTGATAGCATTGAATAATAAATACAGTTTTTCTTTTTTCAATCGCTCAGCCAGCAACCGGCAGGCCTTCTCAGGTTTATGATAAATCATGATTGAAAAATATGTCTGCCAGTCGTAACGACCCATGCTAGGATCGTAAAGATCAATCGTGTTTAAAATGTTTGCGTATTTGGGGTGGACAAATCCCCGAGTTGCTTCTAAAAGTGGGATCTTGTTCGTAGGCTTTTTAATGTTGTTATAAATGCGTAAGACATCATCTATGGATGCTTCGTCTTTTAAAAGCGAAAGGCCTCTGACCGCGCAAAGGATCCAATGGAAATTCCAGTATCGAATCCCGTCATGAAAAAAAAATATGTTCTCAACTTGCCGCGCCTTCAAATGCTTACGCATTCTTGGAATTGCGGCTTTGACTCCACGCTTTCCAAGTGCCACCAAAACCTCCGGCTCTTTATCCATCAAGTTCAAAAGCACTGTATCAACCTGTGGATCATTCATCGCCAGCATGATATTGATCAACGCCAGTTTTTTATCCGCGATCTTTCCTAACAAATCCCTTTTGCCGATCACTTCCGCAAAATACGGAAGCGCGTTTGGGCCAAAACGATAAAGCGCCAGCGCTATCACCATATTGAGCGCTTGTTCACCGATCATCGATTCTCGACGATTATTTTTCTCCCATCGATTGATCATGTTTGTTTCTATTCCATATCCTTTAATCTCCTTTATCAAATCCGGAATCGCTGCCTCGCCTAATTTCTGAATATCCTCGACCGCCTTCTCAATATCTTCCGCAGAATAAAGTTGATTCTTTTCAAACCATTCCAAGATGATTCGCACCGTCAATCCGCCCATAAAATCGCTGCGTTTAATAACAGCCTCTTTCAAAATGGAAGTGTAATCGACCGCAACATCCTTATTCAAATAGATAAGCTTCTCGGGCTTCTCATTATGGGAAGCACCAACCACCCCATCCTCAGATGAGGGTGCGGGAAGTTTAGATATCTCTTGCTGACCAAATCTTTTGCGCAAATTTGCTAAGACAATCTGCCCGGCCCGCAACGCGTTTTCTGGGGTCTTTTGTTCTTGATAAGCATCGGAGACCGTCTGGGCCAAAATATGCGCGTGTTCATTGGTCATCCCAGCCTCGACGAACTCCACCTCAACCAATTCATGCAACAAATGTTCTAAGGCCTTTGGACTTAAATTCTGCATCTGCTGCCGGGATAAAAGAATCTTGTACGTGTTGTGATGCCGGATGATCAGCCCACCCAATTCCTCGCCGGTCCGCGTGAGCCGTTCTTCTTTGACATTAACCAAAAATATTCTCTGTGAAATAGTATCGAGCCACGCTTGATCAAAGCCAACTCCCTCCAGTGCTTGCAAGGCCGCTCGCACAGCACGGCGGTCGGCCGGCGTCTGTGAATTGCCAAGGCCGACAAAAATTCGGTTCCAACCGGTTTTGGTTTCTCTTAACGCGATTCTTTTAATCCGCCCTTTGATCTCTTCATACAAATCTGAGTTGGCCCCGGTCTTCTGCCCCACAATGCCATCGCGCTGCTGCTGCGCGAGAAGCACCTCCAAATCCTGCAACGTCCCGACCGGATCAAAGGCCTCCGATGGTATGGTCTGGCGGTTTTCCATCACCTTTAAAATCTTTTGCGTAAATTCTCCCATGGAAAACCCGCCGGAAAAATACTTGCGGGGAATCGTGGTTTGCAAATGCTCGTCGTAATCCTCACGGATAAAGTTATAGACCCCTTTCTGAAAGGCTTGCAGATACTGATCGTAAATCTTTTGTTTGACGGCTTTATCGTCGACATCGACGCCTACGATTTTTTTATGATCGGAATAAACCTGATTGAGCAAACTCGATGTGAGTGTCTTTTTATACCAGCTCGCTAAGATGAGGGCTTGATAAATCTGCCTTAACGTCGCGAAATTCTTCCCCTCATTGACTTCCCGCTCAATGGCCGGCAAAAGGACTTGGCGGGCGACCGACGAGGAAAGCCGGCTTAAGTCCTGCGCATCCCCATCCGAAAGTTGCTTAGTTACATTTTTTTCTTTATTCAAATTATTTTTACGCGCCAAATAATCTTCTTCCAACATCACCTTCAAATGACTCTTAACCACATACGCGGTATTTTCATGAACATACACCTCGGCCTCGTCGGGAATGATCCAGACTTTATTAAACGTATTCAAAGGGATTTGCGTCGTGCCGTAAAGCTCATAAGCCTTCTGGTAAACCTGGTTCCAAAAGGTCTGACCCAACCCTTGATCGGGATAAGTCAAAGAAGCCATGAGCTGCTTGAGGATATAATCTTGGGACAAAAGATCTCTGCCCATGTCAGTGCGTCCCAACATCTCCGGGGCAATGCGATTTTGTTCATACGGAGACAAGTTAACCCAGATGTCATCTTCCGGCAAAGTCAGGGCAGCCAAAAAATATTTCACCAATTCTTGGGTCCGCGTCTTCAACGCGTCTTGGGTGATTTGTTCATGTCCGCTATCAACCAAAAAATTCAATTTGAAGGGATTGTCAGGATTGATCGTGACCCCTTTTAACATCAGGGGCACATAGAACGGACTCAGTTCAACCATTGTTCCTGGTTGCGGGAGATTAAGGACCGTGCTTGGTGTGGAAATAGCTGTCTGGCCGTAGGCAACTCCGGGAGGAAGGATCGTGGAGGTAAAAAATATCAATAAAGTAATGGAAGTAAATATCTTATGTAAAATCATCCTGTGGCAGATGGGGGGCATAAGTAAAAAGAGTATTAAAATTTATCGATATATAGCAAATATAAAACATTTTAATCGATATTGGAAGACACCGCACCCCGCTCCGGAAAGCGCTTTCTTTAATATTTTCCTCGAATATTAGGCTGGATGACGGCTTGATAAAAATCCTGCAGATTCCGATGAAGGGCGGAAGATAAGGGCGGAATTCTTGAGGCGTTGACATTAGCAACGACCTGTTGGATTGAGGTCGCTCCGGGAATCACGATAGAAACCGCGTCATGATCCAAAATCCAGCGCAGGGCGAGTTGGGAGAGGGTCAGACCGGGCGGGACGAACCCCTTGAGCTGTTCAACCAACTCCAATCCTTTCGCGAAAGGGATTCCGGCAAAGGTCTCGCCGACATTAAAGGCCTGTCCATCGGCGTTGTATTGGCGATGATCGTCTGCGGCAAAGAGCGTCTGTCGCGAAAACTTCCCCGAGAGCAGGCCCGAGGCCATCGGAAGTCGGATAATCAAGGCAACCTGTTTCTGTTTTGCTTTCTCAAACAAAACTTCAATCGGCTTTTGCCGAAAAATACTGAAAATGATTTGAAGCGAGGTCACACCATCCTGCTCAAGGCAAAAAAGTGCTTCGTCCATGGATTCAACGCTGACACCGAAATGTCTGATCTTGCCTTCTTTTTGTAAAATACGCAGCCAATCAAAAGTTTCTTTGCGTTTGAGAAAATCGGTAGGAATGCAGTGCAGTTGGGTCAAATCAAGCGCTTCAACGCCCAAACGTTTGAGGGAATTTTCAGTATGTTGTCGGAGATTTTCTAAGGAAAAATTCCGCGGCCAGCCCGGCTCCGGGAAACGGCCGAGCTTGGTAGCGACAATGATTCTTTCTGAACAATCTCTTAGAAACCGACCGATCCGCTCTTCGCTCAAACCCCGGCCGTAAACGTCAGCGGTGTCAAAAAATCGTACACCCTGATCCACGGCCGTCCGCAAAATCGCCGCTGCTGATTTATCGTCGAGCTTCTTCCAATCGCCGCCCAATTGCCAGGTCCCTAAACCCACTTCCGGAATCTGCCAACCGGTCTTTGCGAAAGGACGAAAATTCATTATTCAGCTTAACCCCGCACTCTGGCCCTCAGGTCAAAAATTGGGATCACTTCTACTTCTTTTCTTCAAATTGATTAGCGGCTCTGACAACCAAAAGGATCTTCTTAATGAATTCCTCAATCATGCTAGCATTATTCTGCAGATCCAACCAACTGGGTTTGAGTGGACCCGAAGAATGAAACTCCAAAACCACCATCCCGTCACGGATTTCTAAAGACATGGTGGGATGTCCGCGCGGGTCAACACCTTTGAACTGATTAAAAATTTTTACAATATCAGCTTGCTTAAACAAAGCGTTGACGACCACCGGTTTATTCGTTGCAATGCTGAAGGCCTTCAAAGATTTTGGAACATCGACCTTTTCTCCAAGATGCGCGCCAGGAGAAGTGAGCTGCTCAAGGACCGCAATGTCGCTGCGCAGCCTGGATTTCGAGTCTTCGATAAAAGTCAAAGTTAAGGGGATTTTTAGTTGGGTCTTAAGAATGGCGCGGAAAATCTTCGATTGAAATCCTAAATCTTCCAAATCCTGAAACACAAACTCCTGATCATCATACTTAAAAACCAACTCGAAAGAATTGCTCAAACCTTCAATCGGTCGGACTTGCGTATTTAAAAATTCCGCGAGCCGCTGCAAATATTCCGAACGTTTCTGCTCACTGTTCGTTGTTCCTCGACTGAGCAGGACAATGGCGATGATGATAACCACGACCACACCGATGACCAAAGGCGTCATTGCCGTCTCCCCTTAACCATATTTTTTTTTCATAAGAATGATGTACGTGCATAAAATAAAAATGACCGTATTCGGTAGAATGATGGCGATCTGCCGCATCAAGATGCCGTAGAAGATCCACAAAAGCAGCCCTATCGCTAAAATGAAATAACAGGACAGTGAAAGGTCTCTGGTCCGATGGGTCAGATAAATTTTTCTGATTTGCGGTAAAAAGGAAAGTGTTGTCAGAAACCCTGCCAGCAAACCAATGATCGTCGTAAGATTCATAAACCCTCGCTCGCGTCCCGGAGTGTTCCCCACTGGGATTATTGATCAATAATTTATGAACATCTTACTATAAGAATCTTTCACTCCAAACAGGTATTTTTTCCAAAATCTTACCTGATCTTAAATTCCAACTTCCCATCTGTTCTGGCATCGATCACAATCCGATTTTTTTCCTTGATCTCGCCTTTCAGAATTTTAAAAGCCAGCGGATCTTGAACATATTTTTGCATGACCCGTTTCAGCGGTCGAGCGCCATAGACCGCGTCAAACCCTTGTTCGGCAAGAAAATCCTTGGCCTTTTCCGTCAGATCAACGCTGATTTCTTTGTCTCTAAGACGATTTTGTAAGATACGGAACTGGATGTCCACAATTTTCTTGATGTCCTCAGCCTTAAGACGGTTGAAGATCACTTGCTCATCAATCCGGTTTAAAAATTCCGGCCGGAAATGCCTTTTCAAGGCCTCATCGATATGCCTGGTGATCTCTTGTTTATCATCCATGTCCATGATCACATCTGAGCCGATATTGGAAGTCATGATGATGATCGTATTTTTGAAATTGACCACCCGTCCCTGCCCGTCGGTCAAACGCCCGTCATCCAGGATTTGCAAAAGCGCGTTGAAGACGTCGTGATGGGCTTTTTCAATCTCATCAAACAGTACAACCGCGAACGGTCGACGGCGAACGGCCTCGGTCAATTGCCCGCCCTCATCATAACCCACGTATCCTGGTGGGGCACCGATCAAACGCGCAACACTGTGTTTTTCCATATACTCGCTCATGTCGATGCGAACAACCGCTTCTTGATCGTCAAACAAAAACCAGGCCAGTGATTTTGCCAGTTCGGTCTTCCCCACCCCCGTTGGACCGACAAACAAAAACGAACCGATCGGACGGTTCGGATCACTCAATCCGGTGCGCGAACGACGGATGCTGGAAGAAACCAACTCAATGGCCTCATCCTGACCAACCACCCGCTCTTTCAGACTCTGTTCGATATGGATCAATTTCTCGGTCTCGCCTTCCAACAATTTCGAAACCGGAATCTTGGTCCATTTGGCGACTATCTCGGCGATGTCTTGATCGCCGACCTCCTCTTGCAGCAGCGAGCCCTGTTTTTGCAATTTTACCAATTCTTTATTGCTCCCCTGCAACTGCTTCTGCAAATCAACCAAGGTCCCATAACGGATTTCCGCGACCTTACCCAAATCCCCAATTTTCTCCGCCTGGGTCTCTTCATGCTTTTTCTGTTCAATTTCAGATTTGGTCTTACGGATTTTATTGATCAATTCTTTTTCCCCCTGCCAACGCAAACGAAGGGTCTTATTGACTTCCTTTAGCTCATTCAATTCCTTCTCTAAATTTTTCAACCGCGCCAAGGAAGCCTCATCTTTTTCCTTTTTCAAAGCCTGGCGTTCGATTTCCAATTGACGGATCCGACGCTCATTGACGTCGAGCTCCTGTGGCATGCTATCGATCTCAATGCGCAAACGCGAGGCTGCCTCGTCGATCAAATCGATGGCCTTGTCAGGTAGAAAACGTTCCGTGATATAGCGGTGCGACATCGTGGCTGCCGCGATGAGCGCGGAGTCCTGGATGCGCACACCGTGATGAACTTCGTAACGTTCCTTAAGCCCGCGTAAAATCGCGATGGTGTCTTGCACCGTTGGTTCGTTCACCATAACGGGCTGAAAACGGCGTTCCAAGGCCGCGTCCTTCTCGATATGTTTGCGATATTCATCCAGCGTTGTCGCGCCCACACAGCGCAGCATGCCACGGGCCAGCGCTGGCTTGAGTAGATTGGACGCGTCCATGGCCCCTTCGGCTTTACCAGCCCCCACAATCGTATGCAGCTCGTCGATAAAAAGGATCACATTCCCAGCCTTTGACTCAATCTCTTTCAACACCGCTTTGAGGCGTTCTTCAAATTCGCCACGGAATTTTGAACCCGCTACCAATGCGCCCATATCCAGGGTAATCACTTTTTTATTCTTTAACCCTTCGGGCACGTCCTCCTGAAAAATCCGCTGGGCCAGACCTTCAACGATCGCGGTCTTACCCACCCCGGGCTCGCCGATCAAGACCGGATTATTTTTTGTGCGACGGGACAGCACTTGAATGATCCGTCGGATCTCTTCATCGCGGCCAATCACCGGATCCAATTTCCCTTCACTGGCCAACTGAGTGAGGTCTCGTCCGTATTTTTCCAAGGCCTGATACTTTTCCTCGGCGTTGGCGTCCATTACTTTCTGTCCCCCCCGGATCTCAGTAAAAATTTTTAACAAATCATCTTCTGCGATCCCCTGCCGTTTCAATTCCCGTGCTAAAGCATTGTTGCCTTCCTGCAACAAAGCCAAGAGGATATGCTCTAACGAAACATATTCATCCTGCATCTTCTGCGCTATTTTTTGCGATTGATTAAGGACCGTGTTGAGACTGGTCGATAAAGCCGGCGACTGGCCCTCGACCTCTGGAAATTTCCGTAAACTCTCTTGCAACTTGACTTGGGCAGCGTCGATCGCAATGCCAAGCCGGGTTAAGATCGCCGGAATAATACCCTCTTTTTCTTTAAGCATCGCAAAACTCAAATGCTCCGGCTGAATCTGCTGATGATTCAATTCCTGGGCAATCTGCAAGGCGTTTTGAACCGACTCCTGACTTTTTAAAGTAAATTTTTCTAATCGTAACATTTTTAACACCTCTTCCCTTTGAACCCCGGAAGTGCCAGGCTGGGTCACATGAAAAGATTTGTGGTCATTGCGAGCCCGAAGGGCGAAGCAATCCTGTCATTTTTGGGATTGCTTCGTCGCTCCGCTCCTCGCAATGACAATGTCTCTCCACTATTTAATCATGTGACCCAGCCTGTGCACTCCCGGGGTGTCATCGAATATTCCTAGCAATCACATTAGCTGAGTGCTAAATTGTAGACAAAAAAATTT
>JAHFFT010000052.1 GCA_023247795.1 Candidatus Omnitrophota bacterium | reverse complement strand
AAGATATTTTGTTCATTCTTTACACATCGGGGACAACTGGAAAACCAAAAGGGATCATCCATACGACTGGCGGATACATGACCGGTGTCGCGAATACAACGCGTTGGGTTTTTGATTTGAAGGAAAGCGATATTTTTTGGTGCACGGCCGACGTGGGTTGGATAACGGGACACAGTTATATCGTCTATGGCCCGATGGCGAACGCGGCGACCCAAGTGATTTATGAAGGTTCTCCTGATTATCCGGAACGTGACCGTTTCTGGCGGACCATTGAGAAATATCGTGTTACGGTTTTTTACACCGCACCGACGGCGATCCGCGCTTTTATGAAATGGGGGACAGAGTGGCCGGGGCATTGCGACCTCTCCAGTTTACGGCTTTTGGGAAGTGTTGGAGAACCGATCAATCCCGAGGCCTGGATTTGGTATCATAAATTCATCGGCAACGAAAAATGTCCTGTCGTTGATACGTGGTGGCAGACTGAGACTGGCAGTATTCTCATTTCTCCGCTGCCAGGACTGACCACACTGAAGCCTGGTTCGGCAACGCGTCCATTGCCAGGGATTGAAGCCAAGATTTTTACTGAAAAGGGAATTGAGGTCAAAGAGGGTGGGGGCTATTTGGTTTTAACCGCGCCTTGGCCATCGATGCTAAGGGGTATCTACGGTGACATGGAACGGTTTAAGTTGACCTATTGGAGCAAATGGAAAGATACTTACTTCACCGGCGATGGGGCCAAAAAAGATAAAGATGAATTTTATTGGTTGTTGGGGCGTGTCGATGACGTCATGAACGTTGCCGGGCATCGGATCGGGACCATGGAAGTGGAGAGCGCCTTGGTCGATCATCCCATGGTGGCAGAGGCCGCGGTCGTTGGGATTGCCGATGAAATCAAGGGACAAGCCATTGCCGCGTTTGTGATTCTGAAAGAAGGTCATGAGCCAAGTGTCGAGGCCGAGGACACGTTAAAAGGCCATGTGGCGAAAAAAATAGGTTCGCTGGCGCGGCCCAAAAATATTTTATTCACCGTTGATCTTCCCAAAACCCGCAGCGGCAAGATCATGCGCCGACTTTTGCGCGATGTCGCCGAAGGCCGGACTTTGGGCGATGTCACCACCCTAGCCGATCCTAGTGTCATCGAGAAATTGAAAGAAAAATACGAGGAGGCCTAGATCATTCCTCCCCCATTTTGGGGAGGTTAGGTGGGGGAATGCGCGCAATTTTTTTATGTTGGACAATCAAGTCAAACAATGCCGTGAGTTGATTTCTGAAGCCACCTCGATCGCGGCGCTAACCGGCGCGGGGATATCAACCAACGCCGGAATTCCGGATTTCCGCGGGCCACAAGGTTTATATATTTCTCGTCGGTACGATCCAGATAAAGTTTTTGATATCCGCGCCTTTCTTGAAGACCCTAATCCATTTTTCGAATTCGCCCGCGATTTTATTGAATTGGAAAAAAACCTAAGGCCGACGGCCAGCCATCATTTTTTAAGCGCCTTAGAACGGCAGGGGAAACTCAAAGGAGTCATCACCCAAAATATTGATGGTCTTCATCAGAGGGCCGGGTCAGAAAATGTTTTGGAAATGCACGGGAGTTTCTTGAAAGGATATTGTCTAAAGTGCGCCCAAGAATATTCCTACGAGCAGATGAAAGTCAAGTTGGCGCAAGGAGTGGTTCCGCGATGTGATATCGACAGTGCTGTGATCAAGCCAGATGTGGTATTCTTTGGCGAAAACGTGAAGCATTATCAAGCAGCCGTGGAATTGGCAGAATCGGTTGATTTATTTTTCATCATCGGAACGTCTTGCGTGGTTTTCCCGGCGGCGTCCATTCCTAAATTCGCGCAAGGAAAGATCGTCATCGTCAATCAAGGAGAAGTCAATTTGTCGCTTTTTAATGTTGCCATGTCGGTGGATGGGGATTGCGATCATTTTTTTGAGATGGTAGCAGAAGATTTGCAGTTCAATTCGATTTGAGAAAGCGCTTCCTTTGGCCTCAAAATATCGCAGGTCTGGATAGAATTTAATTTCATTTTGTTTTATACTTAATACTAGATGATACGCATGGCACGCTTTATCACAATATTGAGTATGACCCTGCCTCTGCTTTTTAGCCCGTCCCGAGGATCAGCCGATTCTTTGACCCTTACGACATACTATCCAGCACCCCATGGAGCTTATGATCGACTTCGTTTGGTTCCCCGCGCAAATATCGCTGCCCCGTGCCCAATTGGCATGTTGTATGTTAACAGCCAAAATCAAATCCAGTTTTGTCAGGACGATGGGCAAGGGGCTGGGACTTGGGGGCCGGTGCCCGGAGTTTGGACGCAGCATACTGTTCCTGTTCTAGGGGATACAAGTGTTTTTGTCATCAATGATTCAGCTGCTCTGCCAATATATGTTGGAATTGGGACGTCGGCACCGACTTCCCGTCTTCAAATAGTAGGAGAAGGTGCCACGAATGCGACGTCTTCTTTAAATGTCACTGATTCGGCAGCGAAGAGTCTTTTTTTTGTTCGTGATGACGGTAAAATTGGGATTGGTACGACATCTCCATCGGGGAGATTACAGATTCATAAAGATTCGGCAGCGGGACTGGAAAATTTTTCGATTTTTTTATCAGATTATAATGTGGATCATGGAATGACTGGTCTCGTGAATAAGGATGTTGTGGGGCAAATCAGTTATTTGACCGATGGTATTGGTGGCGTGCGTCTTCAGGGGTTTTCTGAACAGGGAACAGGAATCTCCATTTCCGGGATATCGAGCTCTAGTGTGGTACCAAGTTATGATAAGGCAATAGTCACGTATGTGGCTACCTATTTCGATACCGTTTTACAACAAAGGCAAAGTTTTCCAAATGCAGCGTTAATTCATGCTTTTTTTAATGACACAGCGTTTTTAGTAGGGATATTGGGAAATGGATATGTGGGCATCGGAACCACTGCCCCGAATGAACAATTGGAGCTCACGGGTAATCTACGGCTTCCAGTCACGACAGCGACAACTGGGATCATCTTTGCCGGAGCCAGTCGTTTTATTCACAATTTTGGAACGAGCAATATTTTTTTAGGGAGCCAATCTGGTAATTTATCTATGTCCGGTGGAAATAACACTGCTATCGGAAATACGACTTTGACTAGCAATACGACGGGAGCAAATGATACGGCCGTGGGCTTTCAAGCTCTAGCAAATAATACAGATGGTGCACAGAACACTGCCATTGGAGCTAATGCTCTTCGAGATAACTCGACCGGTGGTAACAATACTGCGATTGGATTGAATGCTCTTTCCCGAAATACATCAGGCGGTAGTAACATTGCCTTGGGTTCTTTTGCCCTCGATAATAATACAAGCGGCGAGGAAAATATGGCTCTTGGTTATAACGCTCTTTATAATAATGCGGTCGGCAATTACAACACGGCTATCGGAAGAGATGCCGGTTATAATAGCATAGGACATAGCAATGTCTTTTTGGGTTATCAAGCGGGATATAATGAAAACGGTTCTAATAAGCTTTATATTGACAATTCCAACACGGCTACACCTCTGATTTATGGGGATTTTAGCACAAATGAATTGACAATCAACGGAACGGTTAAAATCACCGGCGGAACTCCGGGAGTTAATAAAGTTTTAACGTCAGATGTGAATGGTTTGGCGAGCTGGCAGGCATCTGCAGGAGGGGGAAGCACTGGCGGTCTTCTGGTAATTGAACAGTCGTCATCTGTTCCAGCGAATAGGGTTGAGGTCTGTCCAGACGGCTGGAGCGCTATAAACAACAGCCTTTCGGGAACGGGTTATGATCCTCTTGAAGTATGGGTGGATAACTATACTTTTAATTGGCGCCGGCTGTGTTATATCACAACTGGAGTGCACCCAGTACTGGTAATTGAACAGTCGTCATCTGTTCCAGCGAATAAGGTTGAGGTCTGTCCAGACGGCTGGAGCGCTATAAACAACAGCCTTTCGGGAACGGGTTATGATCCTCTTCAAGTATCGGTGACCGATACCTTTTGGAATTGGCGCCGGGTGTGCTACAAATAGCAAATAGGGTCAAATCTCTTCTTGAATAGCAAATTAATCAATTGGAGGCGTTACTGAAAGTGCCACGCTGGTAGGATTGCTGTGATAAAATTGGTGTTCTCAAAAATTTCCAAGATGCTTATTCGGGGAGTGGATTTGCGTGGATTCGTAATTTTTAGGTAACCAAAACAAACATGGCACAAATCATTTTCAATCTCAGCGTAATTTTACTTTTGATTCCTATCAATGTTTTTGCCGATTCATTAACGTTGACGACTTATTACCCTGCCCCTACTGGCGCGTATGACCGTTTGCGGCTAGTGCCGAGGGCGGCGATCGGCGGGACGTCCTGCCAGGTGGGGATGTTATTTGTCAACAGCGGTGACGGCAATAAACTTTACATCTGCGCCGGTGACGATGTCAACAGCAATTGGCAGCCGCTGGTCGGGTCGTGGGCGCAGCAGAATCCCGGTGGGGCCCCTACGGTTGCCATGACGAATGATGCCCAAGGAGACCCGATTTACGTTGGGATCGGAACGACTAATCCGACCGGAAGATTAACGGTTGTGGGAGTAGATACCAGTACAACACCGGCTTTAAATGTTACTGATTCAGCATCGAACAGCCTTTTTTTTGTTCGCGATGATGGCAAGGTTGGAATGGGAACCACCGCGCCAACGTCTAGCTTTTATGTTGTGGGGACGGGGACTACCATTTCAACTTCTTCTTTGAATGTTACAGATTCATCAGCGAAGAGTATTTTTTTTGTTCGCGACGATGGGAATGTTGGCCTCGGAAGCACTAACCCTACATCCCGCTTTTACGTTGTGGGGGCGGGGACCACTAATGTAACGTCTTCATTAAATGTCACAGATTCAGCCTCGAACAGCCTTTTGTTTGTTCGTAATGATGGCAAGGTTGGCATTGGCACCACCACTCCTGCGTCTCGGTTGTCTGTGTTGGGGGCAGGGACTACCAATGCAACATCATCCTTAAATATTGCTGACTCAGCAGGTAATAGCCTTTTATTTCTGCGTGATGATGCAAGGATCGGAATTGGAACCACAAATCCTTCCTTCGATTTACATATTGATCGAGATCAAAACAATGCGCTTTCCTCTGATTGGAGTTCTCTTTATGTTGATATGACGGCTAATCCTCCTAATCCAGCTGGAGCAAATAATCACTCTGCGGGTTTCTTTTATGCCTATGGGCCGAGTGCTTTCATGACAGGCAGGTCGCTTAATGGGGTGGTGGGCCACGCTTACACTGGGACAGCTTATACTGGAAGCGCAAATGGGGTAATGGGCACCGTGGCGGCAACTCTGACGAACAATCTCAGTACTGGCATTGGGGTTAATGGTTTATTTTCATCTAGCGGAAGCATTATTTCTTCCCCAACTGTTTTCAGAGCGTATGGTGTGAAAGGAGCAGTCTCCTTGTCTAATTTAACTTTAACCAATGATACAGCTGGGGTACTTGGACAAGCTTCGGGCAGCACAAATAGCAGTGCTGCCCTGATTGGAGTGAAGGGTTCGGTAGATCCTGGCGGAACAGTCAATACTGCTGCAGGCATTTATTCAGCAGGAGTAAATGTTGGGAGTGGGGTTACAACCAATGCCTATTCCATTTACGCGTTCCAGCCAACGGAATCAGGAGGCGTTATCACCAATGCTTACACTCTTTATATAAAAAGCCCTACGGATGCTAATACTAATTACGCATTGTATCAAGAGGGTAATGCAAACAATGTTTTTAACGGTAATGTTGGTATTGGAACAACTGCTCCTGGAGCAAAATTAGAAGTGAATGGACAGGTCAAGATCACCGACGGAAATCAGGGAGCTAATAAAGTTTTGACCTCAGATGCGAATGGCTTGGCGAGTTGGCAGGCGTCCAGTAGTAGCGGTGGAAGTGGGGGTGCTCATTATTACATTTCAAGTAGTCAGGGTTGTGGCTCTGGCTATTCTAAGGAGTGGCTAGGGAATGGGGCTACTGCATTTTATTCTGGTAGTGTTTTCACGAATGTCTGCCTCAAAACTAACGGTGCAGGAGATGCATATTACATTTCAAATAGTCAGGGTTGTGGCTCTGGCTATTCTAAGGAGTGGCTAGGGAATGGGGCTACTGCATTTTATGCTGGTAGTGTTTTCACGTATGTTTGTGTAAAGTAGTCTTGAAATGGTCATTCTCGCAAAATCGGAGGCAAAATTGGAGGCGTTACTCAAAATTGGAGGCGTTACTGAAAGTGCCACAAAATCGGAGGCGTTACTGAAAGTGCCACGCTGGTAGGATATCAATGATAAAATTGGTGTTCTCAAAAATCTCCAAGATTTTTATTTGGGGAGTGGATTTTACGTGGATTTGTAAGAATGATTTCAAATAACAATAATTTTTTCAATGATTTGTTGGAAATGAGTCTTTATTGTGCATAAAACTTTTGGTATAATTTTTGTCATGAAAATTGCATTTCCTCCCAGCGGTTATCATGAATAAATTGCAAGAAGAATCTAATTTAGCGTCTTTCGCTACAATGCGAACCGACCGCTGGTGGATAGAACCACTTTGGACGGGCGCGGGATTTTTGTGCTTTGTTATTTACACAACCTGGGCGATGATTCAGGCGAATCATTATTTTGTCGGATCCTATCTTTCGCCGTTGTATTCGCCGCTGCTGTTTGTTGATCCATCGGCGGCTGGCTCTGCCCCGGTTCATCACGCCTGGTTTGGCGCATGGCCGAGCTGGTGGCCGTCGTTCATTCCCGCCTCACCGGCCATATTCATTCTGTTTGGACCGTTGTCATTTCGTCTCACTTGCTATTATTACCGCAAGTTTTATTACCGGGCTTATTTCGGGACACCGCCGGGCTGCGCGGTCGCTCCTATTCCACAGAAAAATTATAAGGGGGAGACTGCGTTTTTATTGTTTCAGAATTTTCATCGTTATACGCTCTACATCGCGTTGGCCTACATTGCGGTCCTTTTTTACGACGCGGTCATCTCGCTTTTTCGTGATGGAGTGTTGGGTGTTGGAGTGGGGTCGTTGATTATGTTTGTTAATGTTGGTTTACTTTGCTGCTATACTTTAGGATGTCACGCTTACCGTCATCTGGTTGGAGGACGTTTGGATTGTTTTTCTTGCCCCAAAGGACAAGAGAGTCTTTATCACAGAATTTGGGAAAAAGTTTCTTGTCTGAATTCGAAACATATGTTTTGGGCGTGGGTGAGCATGATCTGGGTCGGGTTTACGGATTTTTATATTCGTATGGTTTCGATGGGTGTGTTTCACGATTTTAATACTTGGGGACATTGATGGATATCAAAGAAATTCAGACGATCGAGCATGATGTTTTAGTCGTCGGTGCTGGTGGGGCTGGGATCCGTGCCGCGATTGAATGCGCTAAGAATGGTTTGAATACAGGGATGATTTCAAAATCATTACTCGGCAAGGCGCACACGGTGATGGCCGAGGGCGGTGTGGCCGCGGCTTTAGGCAACGTTGATCCGCGTGACAATTGGAAAATTCATTTTCGCGACACCATGCGTGGTGGTAAATTTTTGAACCAGTGGCGCATGGCGGAACTTCACGCCCAAATGGCTCCGGATTGTGTCCGTGAACTTGAAACCTGGGGCGCTGTGTTTGACCGCACACCGAATGGTTTGATCAGTCAACGCAATTTCGGCGGGCATCGTTATCCACGGTTGGCGCACGTCGGGGACCGCACCGGTCTGGAGATGATTCGAACTTTACAGGATTTTTGTATTCACCAGGGGATCGCGACCCATATGGAATGCACCGCTCTTGATATTATCACCGACGGGAATGCCGTTTCCGGGCTGGTTGCTTATTGGCGCGAAACCGGAAGGTTTGTCATTTTTAAAGCCAAGGCCATTATTCTCGCGACTGGCGGCGGCGGGCGGGCTTGGGCGATCACATCCAATTCTTGGGAGTATAGCGGCGATGGTTTGGGCATGGCTTTTCGGGCCGGTGCTGAACTCATGGATTTAGAATTTACCCAATTTCATCCCACCGGCATGGTGTGGCCGCCATCGGTCAAAGGTATTTTAGTGACCGAAGGGGTGCGCGGCGACGGCGGAATCCTGCTCAATAACAAAAATGAACGGTTTATGTTCAAATACATTCCGGAGAAGTTCGCGTCAGAAACCGCGGACACCGAAGAAGAGGCCCAGCGTTGGCTTGATGGCGATAAGAATGCCAGGCGTCCACCGGAATTGCTCACGCGCGATGTTGTGGCCCGCGCCATTACACAGGAAGTCAAAGAAGGACGAGGTTCAAAAAATGGCGGTGTTTATCTCGACATCTCCTCTCGTCGACCAGCGGATTTCATCAAGAAAAAATTGCCGTCGATGTATCATCAATTTAAGGAATTGGCGGAAATCGATATCACCAAAGAACCCATGGAAGTGGGGCCGACCCTGCATTATTTTATGGGTGGGATCAGGGTGAACTCGGATACTCAGGAAACTAACGTGAAGGGATTATTTGCTTGTGGGGAATGCGGCGCTGGGATGCATGGGGCGAACCGCTTGGGCGGCAATTCGCTCTCTGATCTTTTAGTTTTTGGCAAGTTGGCAGGGCTCGGTGCCTTTGAATATGTTAAGGCAAAGCAGGGTCCTCATAAGATCAATGAAAGTCAGGCTACGGCGTTCATCCGTCGGGCAACTGATATTTTAAATCGGGAATCAGGACCAAATCCATTTTTGGTTCATGAAGATTTGCAGAGCGTTATGCAGAATTACGTGGGGATCGTCCGTACGAAAGAAGAGTTGGAAAAGGCCTTGCAGGAATTGAGTCGAGTGAAGGTGCAAGCTGCTACAGTGAAGGCGCATGCCGCACCGCAGTATAATCCGGGTTGGAATGAGGCCTTGGATTTGGCGAACCTTTTGATCACCGCTGAAGCCGTGACCCGCTCTGCCCTCATTCGTGAAGAAAGCCGCGGGGCGCATACTCGGATTGATTTTTTTGAGGAACGGGAAGAATGGCTGCAATACAACATTGTTATCCGACGGACAGCGAACGGACAAATGGAAGCGCAGAAAGTCAAACGGGAAGCCCCCCCGGAAGAGTTGGCGAAAATCGCTTACGCGAAGATAGAAGACTTGGAGGCCAAACATGGCTGAACGTAAATTTCGAGTCTGGCGGGGGGATTCACAACAAGGCCAATTTGTTGAATACGACGTTGAGGTTGGTCCGGGCATGGTGGTTTTGGATGTGATTCACCGCATCCAGGCCAGGCAGGCCAGTGATCTTGCCGCCCGTTGGAATTGCAAGGCAGGCAAATGCGGTTCGTGCAGTGTTGAGATCAATGGCAAACCCAGGCTCGGCTGTATGACTAGGCTGAATCAATTTACGCCCGATGAAATGATCAGCATTCGACCGCTTAAGACGTTTCCGGTTATCAAGGACTTGGTCACCGACGTGAAATGGAATTTTGAACAGAATAAAAGAATTGCGCCATTCAAACCTGGCCCTCGGCCCGCGGATGGGAATTATCGGATGTACCAACGCGATGTGGAGCGGGTGCAAGAATTTCGAAAATGCATCGAATGTTATCTATGCCAAAACGTTTGCCATGTCTTAAGAGATCATGACAAAAAAGATAAATTTGTCGGCCCACGTTTTATGATCCGTTTGGCTTCTTTGGAAATGCATCCTTTGGATCAGGAAGACCGTATTGGAAAAATCAAAGATGAATTTGGTTCGGGGTTATGCAACATCACCCGATGTTGCACGGATGTTTGTCCGGAACATATTCAGATCACCGACAATGGCATCATCCCTCTGAAGGAAAGAGTTGTTGATCGTTTTTACGATCCCATTCTCTGGCTCATTCGCAAAATTTTAGCTAGGGGACAGTCCCCCTGTTAACATCCTGTTAATAAAATTTTTTATGACAGTTTAACTATTTTATTTTCAAACATTTACACACTTATTAACAGGGGACTGTCCCCTAGCTGAATAATGTCCATTCTGAATGGAGTACTCCTAAATAATATGAAAATTGATAAAGAAACCATTTTGAAATTGGATCGGCCTGGTCCTCGTTATACCAGTTATCCGACGGCGCCAGAATGGTCAAATGGGGTGAGTGCCGACACTTACCGCGAACAATTGTCGAATTTTGGCAATACGGACAAGACGCTTTCCCTGTACGCGCATATCCCGTTCTGTGAAACCTTGTGCTATTTTTGCGGGTGCACAATGAACATCCGTCCGCAGGAAGAAAAACACGGTGATGAGTTCATTGGATTCATCAGTAAAGAAATTGATCAGATTGCGCGCTTAATTGGCAGACGTAAAACAGTTCGTCAGCTTCATTGGGGAGGAGGGACCCCTTCATTTCTGAGCGAAGATCAAATGATCCGTTTGTTTGATAAAATTAAGTCGGTGTTTGATATTGATCCAACGGGTGAGATCGCCATCGAGGTTGATCCTCGTCGGATTTCCGAGAGTAAAGTGAAAACGATCAGAGATCTGGGTTTTAACCGCATTTCGATAGGATTGCAAGATTTTGACGAGCGGGTGCAAAGAGAAGTGAATCGGGTCCAACCCTTTTCTCTAGTCGAGCAATTTCATCAATGGTGTCGGAAATATCAATTTTCTTCTGTGAATTTTGATTTGATTTATGGTCTGCCTGGACAGACGCTGCAATCTTTTACGAAAACCGTTGAGCAGGTCATTGCTCTGCGGCCGGATCGGATCGCCCTTTACAGTTTCGCTTATGTTCCCTGGTTGAAAAAACATCAGAATAAATTGAAGGCTGATTTGCTACCAGCGGCGGAGGAAAAATTGGAAATTTTTTTAAAGGCGCGCGAACTGTTTTTACAAAATGGATACGAAGCGATTGCTATGGACCATTTCGCGTTAAAGAATGATGATTTGGCAAAGGCTTTTCGTGATGGAAAGCTTTATCGCAATTTCATGGGCTATACCGTCAAGCCTGCGGATGAGTATATCGGTCTTGGTCCTTCCGCGATTGGGTTTTTAGAAAATACTTTTTTTCAAAATTATAAAACCATTCCGGAATACTACCGATTTCTTAAACAGGACGAGCTGCCGGTTGAGCGTGGGAAGGTATTGTCACAAGATGACCAAATCCGTAAGTGGGTCATTGGCTCGCTCATGTGTCATTTTCAATTGAACAAAGATAGCTTTTTTCAGATGTTTCATAAAAATTTTGATGATTATTTTGTTGATGAACAAAAACATATTCAGGAATGTCAGAATAATCGTTTATTGACGGGGGATGCTCAAAATTTGGTTGTGACGGATTTAGGCAAAATATTCATTCGTAACATTTGCATGGGATTTGACTGGTATCTGCGTCAACATCAGGTAACACAAAAATTTTCAAGGACGGTTTGAACGTGACGGATGAGAATCTATTTTTAAATGCCTTTGCGGGAAATAATGAGCGGGTCCCGGTTTGGTTTATGCGCCAGGCCGGCCGTTTTCTGCCGGACTATCAAATCATTCGCGAGAAATATTCTTTGCAAGAGATGTTTCAGACTCCAGAATTGGCAGCGAAAATTACGTGCCTTCCCATCGCTAAATTGGGTGTTGACGCGGCCATTCTTTTTGCTGATATTTTGACTTTACCGTCGTTGTTGGGTTTTGATGTTCAATTTCAAAAGGCTGGTGGCCCGATGATCATGAATCCAGTCCAAAAATTTTCCGACGTTGAAAAAATTAAAAATTTTGAAGATATCGGGTCGGTGGCAGAAACGATTCAGCTGGTCCGTAAGCAGTTGCCGAATACAAAAGCCTTGATCGGTTTCGCGGGCGGCCCTTTTACGGTCTTGAGTTATTTGGTTGAAGGGGGTGGGTCAGCCGATTTTCGAAAAACCCTGCGTTTTCTGCACAAAGAGCCGGCCGCGTTTCATCGACTGATGGACGTGCTTACTGAAAATACGATTATTTA
>JAHFFT010000022.1 GCA_023247795.1 Candidatus Omnitrophota bacterium | reverse complement strand
CAGACCGCTAAACGGATCAACGTATCTTTCTGTTTACAGTCAGCGATCGTCGCGAAAAGTTCGTGGTGCTTAACAACAATGAAATTGAACAAGGCCTTGCCGTCATCAGACAACTGATCTTGATCCGGCAGCAAGAAATCATTAGGATCATCCATTTCCAAGAAGCCCTCATTAATATTTTCTGCAAATGCTGGAATTTCAGCCAGCATGGCATTGCTTAACAAGGTTTGTTTGAGTCTAAATCCAATGTGTTTGATCAATGATGATCGTAATAGGCCCTGACCATTGCGCTCAATCGGATGACCTAAATTGACCTCGGAATAAGGATAAAACGGCTGATAAATCTGGGCGGTTAAATCAGCCAAAATGATTTGGTCCCAGTTGCTTTTCGTTTTATCCGGTTGTTCAAGAATATTTCCATGGAATTTAAAATGATGTTTAGCAAGCCATTGCTTAACTTGCTCGGTGGTCAAATCGGCCTTTTCAACCACCCTTCCTTTCTTGGTCATATCCGGGATATCTTCTGCGTGTTTTGGGGAGGCGATGAACTCATGAATCTGATTTTCCTTCGAATAACGGTCTGATGATTTATAAAGAATGGTGGCCTTTAAGAAGGTCGTTATAATCCCCTGCGCCATACTTTCAATAATACGAATATTTCTACCGTTAGCCTTATCCAAACAGGGAGTCACTTCGTTATAAATCTCCTCCACCTTATTTTTAAACTCGCGGTTTTCTTCCACCTTAAGCCTAAATTTATCTAAAAGGACTTCCCAGAAATTATTTTTGTTGGCGTCGGCAAAGGCCTCTCTAATAAGCGTTATCATAACGATATGCGCGCTGCCCAACTTGGCGCGGGAAAGTTCATAAACACCATTGTTCTTCTTAAATGCTTTTTTATCCTCGGCTAGCAAGTATCCGGCCTGATAGAAGTTGGCGGCGTCACGGGCGATATAGATATGGAAACTCTTATCGTTTGCTTGTTTATCCCGAAGCTGACGAGCGACTTCCTTCATATATTCGCTCATCAAGACAAGTGATTTATAAAAGGTGTATTGATCTGATGTGTGGGCTTGCTTGATATCCTTAATCAACCCTTGAATGCGGGCCTTGATGAGATAACGCTGTTCGGGAAGTAAACCAGCGGGCAGGTCTTTAACTGCTTTTTCAAGTTGCTCAACAATCTGCTGCGGATTTTTATATTCAACCGGTAAAATTTCTTCATAAGCCTTAGAAATATCATCGATCGGCTGTCCCGCAGGCGGGGCTTGAGCATTATAGGGTGTTCGTTGATATGGCATAAGAGTTGCTGTCTCCCTTTCCCAAATCGCTTGCTCGTTTTCCGCAAGTTCTTTTAACGTGGGCACGTGGATGGCATTCAACGCGGCATAAATCGCGCGGTAAGGTACGCCGATTTTTTCCGCCTCACGGACCGCGTGTCGCAAATGGCCAAAGAGAAGTTCGTAACCTATCTCCCCGCGTAAGGTATAAGCATTTTCCATGGTATGGGCGGATCCGACAATGATGTTGATAAAGTCCTGTTCGGCCATGGCATTGATATCGTCCACGATCCAGCCATATTTGTTTCTAAACCACTCTTTGGCTGTCGCTTCGCTATACCCATACTTGGCTAAAATATCTCTACGTTGAACTCCATTACGTCGTGTCAAACGCATAACTTGGGTATCCATCTTTAAGGTGAGCCATAAAAACGTTAACGCGGCAAAATGCACGTTGTCAAACGGCGATGGCGCGTCAGCGGTTTGCTTCTCAACTTCTTGTACCCGATCGTCCATCCAGTTTTTAAAACTTTCGGCATTGTTGTTACCCGTCACACCAAATTGAGCATCGTTGCTCTTCACAAAAAAAATGGCCTGCTCAACAAGACCCTTCGCGGAATCCGGAACACTGTTCCTCAACATTTCTAATCGGTCTAAAATACCGGTAAGACCCCAAATTCTCAGAACCTCATCAAGCCGCAGCGCTCCTCTTCGGCCAACCTTGAGCTGATAATCGGGCAATATCTTTTCAATCAATTTTCTTTGCACATGATCATCCAATCCGCCGTATTCGCCTTGCTTTAAAACCATAACCGCTGAATTATCAACATTGACCAATGTCTGCGTTGCTGCGCACCGAACATAGAGCTGAGTCCGAATTTCTTGTGGATAAATAGTCTCTAACAACATCCGGTTCAGTCGCTTTAATTCCGCTTCCCCAAGCGACGCGTTTGGCTGTTGCGCCTTTTCAAGCAGTTTCTGTATCTCTATGTGTAAAGATGCCTTAAAGGAATTGGCATCAACCTTAGAATGAAAATCCGGCATCTGAAGTATCTCATTCATCACCGAAATCAAAACCCTCTCCTCTGTATTATCCCAATTCAAACCAAGTTTTTCGCGTATCATCAGATCGGCTTTCTTATTCTTTTGTAATGACTTAAGAAATTTAGTGACATCCACATCACCCACATAAAAGTCCAAAGAGTCCTTTTCTTTCGCTTTGACCTCAAAATCACGCTGCGATTGTTCCGGTACTTGACCAATGACGTCCATCGTCACGCGATTGCCGCCATAATCTTTACTTCGCCCTTTGAGTTTGCTCAATTGATATTTCAGGTTGCGCCACTTCATATTCTTCCACGCTTCATTATCCTGGTAAGCGGGATCAGCGCCGTGAACGATGGCGCCTAAAGAAATACTGAGCGCTGGGACAACCCCTGCGACATGAGCGCTCAAGTGATGACCCTGTTGCGAAAGTAAGACGCGATTGACGGTTTCCAGCTGTTTAGCCAACGATTCTTGCGGCGTCATGTCGTCGCGGATATCAAAAATCATCGAATAAGTCCCGTGGAACTGGATCAGTTCATAATGCAGTTGTCGGTTGATCGCTCTAAATTGCTTTCGGTTCGTTAAGGAAATGTTATCAAATTCCGCCATGGCCAGTCGGTTGATGGTGCGCTGAATCACTTCTTCACGGATCATATTTAAAATCTTATCCGCTTCCGGCTGGCTTGTGATCCCTTTGATAAAGATCAGCGACTCATCACCAAAGCCAATGATTTGATCGGCATGCAGACCCAAATGACCATAGTCTTCATTGAAATCCCGTAAGATATCCTCAATGATCAAACGAACCTTACCCGCTAATTTAAACTGCCGAGCAAAGGTATGATGGTATTTCGTCAAGGAATCGATATCCATAAAGGCCAATACAAACGGCTCTTGCGCCTCCATCGCCCGGTAAATGATCTTTAGCCCATCTTGCAAAGAATAGGGATTAGGATGACGTCCGATAGCCGGCATTTCTCCTCTTCGTTTCGCGCCTAACAGCCGCGGTGCCGGCAGATAAAGGCCGGGGATAATCGTTTCGGCGGTATACGGATTTTCAATCTTGCCTTCTTTCAAGCCCGGAATCACAATGCGGCCCTGATCAACTAAAAGGGCAAAGAGCGGCTCACTGACCATCAATTCTTGCAACTCATCCCACGTCAGACGTCGGTCAACTTGATCATCAAACTGGCTAAGCTGATGATCCTTTGCCGCGATGATCTGGACAACCATTAATGGGTTATTGACTAACAGCCCGAGAAGAACATGAATGTCTTTGAATGCGCCGGACACGCTCCCCGGCACATAAACCGCGATCGGTTGATGCTTAGCGGATTCGATCTGCTTTTCTGTTATTAAACCGGAAGCATTAAGATCACCTTTCAGCTCCGAATCGACAAAAAGATCTTTAACCGAGAGGTCAAATTCATTCTTGAAGTAAGCTTCTGCCACCCTCAAAATCAAATTGTTCAATTTCAGGTTTCGCAGAGTCACATTCGATTCGGTTAAAAGGATTTCTTTGATCGTCTGATTCTTGCTTGCAATCCTGCTGTCAAGAATATCGTTCACCTTATCTTCAATTTCAACGCGATCGGATATTTGCATCAAATGATCAGCGACATCTTCACCCTTAACCGTCGCGGGATAAAGTTCCAAGACCTTTTCGACGATCTTTCCTACCAGCTCATTAACCGTCAGCTTAATCTGAGCATCGGCCAAGTTACCGCCTTCAATACGAAGCTCTTGCAAGAGTTTCTCAAAATTCTTTCTGGTCTTATCAGCGAAGAGATGATCGAGGATCTTTTGCTCCATTTGATCGCGATCAATCTCTTCGACTTTCACTGTTTCATTTTGAATAAAGCAATCAATCAGCCCCAATCCTTTTTCCCGATCAAACAGTGAACTCTCGGAAATATCAGGATATTTCTTTTCTTTATACTCATTAAGATCAACCCCGCTTTGAGCAATAAACCCTCCCATCTCAAGAAAATCATTCGAAAGCAACACGACAGTCTTTTCCAGATCAACACTGTGTTTAAAGATCAGGTCTAACATGTCTTCGACTTTAAAATGTTGACGGAATTCTTTCTGAATCTGTTCCGGCGTCAGGCCGCCGGCCGCTTTCGCTGTTGGCTCTGCTGTCTCTGCTTCTGGCGCCGCTTTAGCAGCGGTCGGCGCGCTGGGGCTAGCTGCTTTTGCCGGTTTTCCTTCAGCAGGCGCTTCCGCCTTCCCCTTCGCTGCCGCGGCCGTCGGCGCCGCGGTTTCTTCACTTGCCTCGCCTGCCTCAGCCGGTTTTCCTTCAGCAGGGGCTTCCGTCTTCCCCTTCGCTGCCGCGGCCGTCGGCGCCGCGGTTTCTTCACTTGCCTCGCCTGCTTCAGCCGGTTTTCCTTCAGCAGGGGCTTCCGTCTTCCCCTTCGCTGCCGCGGCCGTCGGCGCGCTTGGAGATCCTGCCTTTGCCGTCGGCGCCGCGGTTTCTTCACTTGCCTCGCCTGCTTCAGCCGGCTTTTGTTTCTTCAACTCCTTCTCTTTATCCTTCCATTCCTTAATGACCCGGTGCCTCGGCTCCTCGCTGGCAAAATCGTTAAAGAAGGCTTTGATCCGCGTCATCAATCCCGGGGCAACAGTTGCTTGCGGATAACGTATCATCAACTGAACAAATCGGATCACTTGTTCAAGAGAAATATCATGCCAAGACCCTTGCAACGGATTGCCTTCTGCCAAATAACGTGTCCGCAGATGTTCCAGGGTCAATATCTCATGATAAACATCCTTGGTATCCAAAGAAACCGCCAAACGGGAAAGGGAATCATAGATCAGATCTTCTTTAAAAATGGGAAGCATTTTCTTTGTTGTAAATATTCTGCCCATTTCATCAATCGCGCCGATCAGATTGATGCGCTTTCCCTGGATAAAGAATGTACTATTAAACAATTGACCGGAAGGATCGATGCCGCGCGCCTTGGTTCGAAGATCTCTTAAAACCCGTTCCCGTCGGGCATGCCAATAGCGGAATCGCAAGAGTTCGTTGAAGTTGTGCTCAAAATTTTCCGGTTCTTCGATCGATTCGCGGATATCGATGGTTTCCGTGCGACTGCCGGTAAAGAATAAGGCCTGCCCCTTCGCCCTTTTGACCGCCTGGATAAAATTCTTGTACGCGAGAGTCTTCTTTTCGCGATGGAGATGACCATAAACAATCTCATCGCTGAGTTTTTGCAAATTCCGCAAATTGACTTCCTTATCTTCCTTAAAGATTTCTTCACCGCCAAAGATCGAACGATAAACATCAAGCCGCATGGCCTCTTCTTCTTCCTGTGTCAATACAACCCGGATCAAGACATCAATATCGCCATGACGATCAAGCTCAAAATCATTTCTTAAAATAAGATCGCGTAAGACCCCGCCCATCACCACAACATCTTTTCGCAAAATGTCGCTATTAAAGTACTCCCGAGTCAAATACTCTCTTGCCGATTCAATGTCCATCTGAAGGCCGCCGGTTTGTTCTAGGGTTTTGCGATACAGTTGCGGAACCGGCAGATCGTCAAACAAATGATCGTAGGAATTTGTCTTGGTCGTCTCTTTTGCCAAAATATTGAAGAATGGGACAAACACCCCTGCCAACAAACCAAGGGTTGGATCAGACATCAACCAGGCCACCAGTGCGGCGGCACCCAAACCAAATACGATATAGACTGTCTTTACGTCCGCGAATAAAGTGTTTTCTAACTGCGACCAAGATGATTTCACCTCGATCTCCGTTTCGGTCAAATGCTTACCCGTTCTGGATTTTTCAACTCTTCCCATGCCTCGGGTCGGTTGGGTGAGGAATGCGGTGACGATTGCCAAGATCACCACGCTACCAAAATATCCTCTAAACGTGATACTGCCAAGATATTTGATCACTAAACCAATCCCAACAACCAAACCTGCCCATCCCAAATTCATCCAACGGATGTGTTTGACCAGATAAACTATGTCCGTCAACAGACCGCGTATCGGCACGCCCGGTAAAATAAAGCTATCGTACCAGCGGTAATCATCTTTGCCGTAACGCGGACTTGCTTGTCGAACCAGCGATTGAATCAGATAAACCAAAATTAAAAACGGAATGAAAGGTAAAATTTTAGGCGCGAGACTTGTTCCCCATAGCGGATCAACCACGCGTCCGATGGCGATCACCCCGGCAAACGAAGCAGCAATGCTGGCCACAAATCCGACAAAACTGACTTTATGGTTCATTTTAAAGGCCGCGTTCATGGCCCGCAAAATATTAACCGGCGTCCAGTAATCACTGCCGTTCGTCTTGGTTTCCCGATAAGCGTAGAGATAAATCCCATACGTCCATGAGGCCAAGGCCAAGATATACGTTCCAAAGACAATGACAAGAATCGGTTTGAACGGCGCCATAAAGCTTAAAGCGACAAAAACACCGGCGATCTTTGACCAAACAAATCCGGCTTGTCTGAACAGCTCCGCGTCCGGAACTTCAAAAAGCGATAATTCTTTTGAAGTGACAAAGAAGCTGGGTTGTCCATTGATCCCTTTACTCACCCCGCGCACCACATAGTAAGGAATCAATAAAACGTAAAACGGAAATCCGACAACAATTCGCTTGACCGTCTCTATGGTTCCGATCAGCACCGACCCGGTTTCTTCAACATAATATCGCCACGTATTAAAATTAACCGCCAAAGTAATAAAGGTAGAAAGGAGCACTAACAGCCAACCAGACGGTAACCCTAAAAACGGATTAAGCGGATGGATATAATTATTGAAGATAAAAGTTAAGGCCGTGACCGAGATAATGCTAAAGGCGACCCAAGGCTTTCGTAGATAATGCGCCAGCGCCATAAAGACCCCTAGCTTGTTCTCCCAGCCAATGTGTTCGGAAATCAAGAATCGTTTGAACTGACGTCGCATCAACAGTTCGACCGCGCCAGCGGCGTAACGAGCTAGCGGCACCAGCGAAGCCATCACCGACATCGGACTTCGCCAAGAAGTTTGAACATACTCGACATACTTAACCTTCATACCGCGCAGGACCTGAACCAAAGCACCAACAAGGTCTTCCGAAGCGTAGTCATCTTGCAACCCTTCCCACTTTAAAAACGAACGGGTACGGTTGATGCCTTTACCATAAAATCCGAGGGTTGAAATCTTGTTATAGAAACGCATGACCGGCCCCATCCAAACGCTGTCCATGACCGAGTAAACGCTGGCGATATTGGTCAAGCCGTCATTAAAAATCGACGTGCGGTTTAAGATAACCGCTAGTTTAGGATCGCGCGTCAGTTCGGTGCCGATGCGCAACCCGTCAACCGCGCTCCAGCGGCTGAACTCTTGATGAGAATCCCAGGCCCAGAAATAATCGCCTCGCATTTGCGAAAGCGCCGGACCCCAGACGCTGGTATACTTACGAGGTGTCACTTGATCGCCAACCGGGAACGCCGCCGGACTGGAACGGACATGCTCAATGCCCTTATCGCGGAAGAACTTCATGATCTCAACAGATTCTTTAACAATTTCCTTCTTGGCCTTGTCTTTTGCCGCTGCTTCAATGGTATCATCATCAACCGGGCTGTCCACATTGACCGGACTTGATAAATTGATATTGACAAAGTTTCGCAACCGCCCTTCCATAAACAAGACCTGGATCTTCTCCCAAACAATGCGGCGATAGAATTGATCGACTTTTGTGAAATATTCTTCTTCCAGCGCGGTTACCGTTTCAAAGGTTTCTTTCTTCTTCTTAATCTCCTGGAATCTCTTATCGTGATACCAATGCTCGATATAAGCACGGGTCGTATCAATGTCCTGAGTGATGGTTGAGGCCAGGCGCCAAGTGGTGGGCAAATGCCAGTTGACAAATTCTTCCATCGTCTTCATGACCGCGTCAAAAAGATTTTTATCAGAAACCTTCTTACGATAATCGTTGATCAATTCCTCCTGATTCTCAATATTGATCAAAAGATCCCGGCTATGGATGATCAAATCATTGACCTCATTCTTCACCGCGCTTAGAGGGATCATCGAGCGGTTGATCAATGCCCAATCCAGCGGCCGTTCCTTGATCGTGGCATCCATCACCTCGGTAAATACGTTATCAAGCGCCCGGTGCGCTTGACGTCCGGAAACCTGCTTCTGAATCTTCAACAATTCCGCCCTAAAGGCCAGTGACTCGCCCTTCTCTAAGCTAAAGATCATCTGCAGAAGCTCACCCAACGCCGTGAGCGTGCTGAGGCGTTCATACAAATTCTCAATCGTCTTTAATTGAGCTTCTTCTTGTTTAACCTTAGCTTCATATGAAACAAATTGCCCTGACAATAACAGTGTTAATAAATCATTGACCAGCGGCATCAGCTTAACTTTTGCTTTTGTTTCCGCTGTAAAACTTGACACTGACAGCGCCTGATAAAACTCCTCGATTTTCCCTTGATACAATAAAGCGCGGATCGCGCGGGTTTGATATTCTTCTTTTTCGGTTAAATGGGATTCCCACAGTTTGCGCGAAATATTTTTCTTCAGGTGCTCAAAATGCGTTTGATATTGGTTCTGCGTCAAGAAATGCCAGAAGGTATCAACACTCCAGAGGTTCTTATTTTCATCTTTGGTTAAAGATACCGCGTGAGCCAACGTAAAATAATACGGCGTGCTTGTCCCGCCGGCGGCAATCAAATGAGTGCGGCTTAACATCCGTTCCAAACCTTCAATGCCGGGTTTCGTTAAGTAATAATTTTTAATCCATTTGATGATGTCCCGTCGTAACCGCTGATCGGACGGTTTGGGAATAGGGCCAAACTTTACGTCATTTATGAACGCGTCAATTTGAAACAGATAATCCGGATCTTCGTAATGCCTTGCCACGGCCTCAGAAACAACATGTTGGCGGAACTCATCTTTATAGAGAATACCAATCGGGTTCGTTCGCTCGTTACCGTTGCTGTCTTTAAAAATGTTGCGTAAGGCCTTGGTGAGGTTCCCACCGCCCAAACCAAACCAGCGGAAGAGCCAGGCGTTGCTGTAGGAAACACCGGATTTCTTCTTTAATTGCGCTGCCTCAACCCGCCAAGCAATAAAGCTGCCTATCAAATCTTTCCAAGAGAAGAAGGTTAACGGAAAGAGCATTAAGAAGACGGGTAACCCTATGATAAGTGCTAGCTTCGCGAAATCTATTCCAAAAACCGCGTAAGTCATTTGGACCATGAAGACAACTGCCATGCCGATCAAAATATTATACACGAGGGTGATGGCCATAATTTTATACCAAGTCCGCTTCGCTTGTTTGGATCGGATATCATTTCTGCCTTCCGTCCAGAAACGCAACGGATGTCCATCGCTGTCCTTAACATCTTTCATACAGCGCCGTAACAATGATCCAATGACCGGCATTGTCCACAAAACCAGTGTCGCGTCCTTGATGAACGCCTTCTTACCGGTTTTCCATAAGAGGACGGCGGCCTCTTTTGTGGAAATCAGATCGTCGGCCACTTCCTTCATGACTTTAGCCGTCTGCAATTGATCGCTCGGTGAACGTTCCACAATCTCGCGCATACGCTTGACCCTTTTGATAACCTGTTGGATATCAATATCCTCATCCACACTCGTCGACCACAGAGACTCTGCTTCCAGAAGATTTTTTAGGATGACACCAAAAGGTTCTTTCAGATAACGGAAAAGATCATCCATATCTTCCTGCTGTAAGATCTTCGTCACACTGCGGCGATCTTTAGGAACTGTGCTTTCCATACGGAACTTCTCCTGCTGGCCTCCCTCAAACGCAATGAGCGCCATGATAATAAAGGCCAAGTTCTCAACAAACTCATCAATGGTCTTGGCCTGTTTTTGAATGGCCAGGGTCATATTTTCTCTGGTTTTCTTATCAACATCCTCCGGAACCTTATCCTTCTTCGCTTTAGCTTTTTCGCCTTCTTCTTTGATCTTTTGGAACTGCCTGGCAAAATCTCCACGGATGCGTTCAACCATATCAAAGGCGTAAACCATCATCGGACTGCGTCCTAAGACCATCCCCAAACCTTTGGTCAGACTCCAATTTTGACCATGCAAAAGAGTAAAGACCTGATAACGCAAACCATAGCGGTAGTACGGAGAATTTTTTGCCAGATAATGCTTTTCAAGCCAAGAGGCTGCCGCGGGATTATCGAATTCATCCTCTTCAACAATCCTCCAGTCATCGGCGCTGTTCTGAGGTAGGATCAAATATGGGTGCGTCAATAACTGCCGGGCAATATCTCTTAAGAGAACCGCTCTTATTGTTTCACCTAAACCTTGAATGGTCTTTCTGATCCGCTTAACCGCATCATATTCATCCATATACGCGGCGATGATCGGACCAAACTTTTTCTCAACGATCTTCTCGGTCAGCAGTCGATACAAGGCATTGGCAAAGGCCTCGGTCCCTTTACTGTAATCTATAATCTCACTAACCATACCTCTCAGTTCCTGCAAACTCAACCACTGTTCTTCTAAAGCCCGGATCAGCAAATCATAAACCGCCGGCTCATCTGGTTTTGCAGAAGACATCCGAGCAACAATGTTCTCAGTAAGGGATCGCTTTAAGTCTTCAATGTCTCGCGCTGACTCGACGGCTGTTCTTAACAACGCTAACCGCTCTGCGCCGTTAATAACCCTCGTAGCCAAGATATCATGTTCATCCAATGCAGCTGGCTGGCCTTGCGCTGTGATTTGATTACGGAGATCATCTTGATCATCCTCTTCGACCGGACGTCCTTCAAAAGTGATCTTGTTAAGAATTGCCTCTTTATCCGAATGATTTGTTAAAATTCCATTAACATCATTGGCATCCAATATCACTAAAACTCTTCTAACATCCAACAGCCGCGTTGCACTTTCTTGCCCCATCAGCGTTACTAACTCTTCCTCGGAAGCCCGGTTGATCTGTATTTTTTGCTGCTGATCCCCACGCCCTTTAAACAACCGATACAATAATGGCAGCAGCCACCAGATGAAAAAGCCGATGATATTTGCCCCAATAAAGGACAACAAAATCGGATGGGCAAAAGAACTTCTCAAAGGATGTTCGCCCACTCCAGAGACCGGAACAACCGGGACGATAGCGCTATGATCCTGCAAGTCAACCTTGATTCCATCTTTCACGTCCTGCGGCGTATAATCGATCCCTGATAAATCTTCGACCGCTCTTAAAACGCTGCCTAAAAGCGGAATATTATTTCGGGCTTTATCGTGATAAAATTTCCAAATGAGATCCGGGATCCCAGGATTCATGCGGCTTGTTTGAGAAACGTCTTCCCGCTGGAACCAATCGCGGCCTAGATATTCCGGTTCGCCATTAAAGTATCGGTTGATCGATGTATACGGCGCCAACCAGTTAGCCCTCATTCCACTGACATATTGTTCGGTCACGGTTGTATACCCGCCGCCGATAACGGCCTTCGTAACCTTCTTATACGGCTCGGCCTGATTAATCTTTTCTAAAACTTCCTTAGGAGTTTCCGCCGTTTCATTCTTCAAAATTTCAACCGGTAATTCTTGATCGTCAAAAACAATGATTTTCCATTTCGGTTCCTGATTATTGCTGTGAAGGACCACGTTATACTTCTTACGCCCGTCCGGCCGTAAGACAATCGCCATGGTTCCTTCTCGGTGAGCGCGCTTTTCATCCATCAGATAAACGGTATTCTGATCCTTAAAATACGGCTCGTACGAATACGCCACCCCTTTGTAATCTTTCGGCTGGCTGTGCATCAAGGAAACAAGATTGTCTCCCTCTGCCAATTCCCGGCTCCACGGTATGGTAAAGCTGCCAATCGAGGTCCGGTCATCCCCCGTTTGCGGATACTGTAAATCAATGATCCAGCGCGGGTCACCTTTGGCAAATCCATATTCAGGGTTGATCTCGAATTTATCCTTTTGATTCACGATCAGCCTCTTGAGATCTAACTCTGGCTGCGCGGTCATGATCACCCTTAACCGGCCGTCATGATCTCGAATTTCTTTCCAGGAATCACGGCTGCGGAAAGCAACTTTGGTCGTTCTTTCTTTAAGATAATCGTAAATATCCGCAGGTCGGTTTCTGAACTCCTTAAGCGAGAGGCCAAAGACACCTCGTCTGACCAGATAGTGGAGATAACCTTTTTCTATCTTTGAATTGTTGGAATAGGTGTACACCTTCTCATTTCCAGACGGATCGATGGTCGTGGTCACGGAACGAGAGGCAATGTCAAATAACCCAAGCTCACCTTGGCCAAATTCATAAAAACGATAAATCTTTATCGTCGGGATAAACTGACCATTTCGAATTTCACCGAAATGTGTTTCCAGAATACGGCCGTACGTATCAATGATTTCTTGATAAGCAACACTGATCACTTCGTTATTTAAATAAAAATATCGCTTACCTTGATAACGGATCCGGCCTTCGCCATAAAACAAATCTTTCACATCAACTTGATAGGCATATGTGCCTTTAACCTCACGTCCTATTCGATCCAAAAGAACGCTCGCATCAAGCAGAACACCGAGACGACCATCATCAAGAACAAGGTGCGTTTGAGATTGATTCGCGATATCAATATCACCGGGAATGCCTTCATAAGAAGATGAGATCACCTCATGATTTCTAAAGCCGCCATTGTCCTTTCGCGCCCTCTTTGGAGTTTCTAATGGATAATTTGCTTCTATTAAAAGCCTATTAAGAAATTTGAGTTTCGAAGGATTTAACTGTTTCCCCTGTTCTAATTCATTGATTAAACCCTTGGCTTCTTTAGGTTGCTCTTTCATAACCTTATATAATCCTTGATGTTCTAATAACTTATTCAATGATTCGATAGGGGTATCTGCAACCGGAACATCAATTTTGCTTCTTATTTTTATAGCCTCTATTAAGGCCTCAGGAGTCATGGGATCTTTAAATTCACCCACTGAAAACTCCAAAGAGTCCTTTCGCGTCTTATAATGCTCAACGATGCGTCCGCCGCCGTCTTTCGCGTCGCGCCAGAGTAAGTCAGGCAGCAGATCTTCCTTCGTTTGCTTATCCTTCATCGTATTCTTGGTCTCAAGATAAAGTTTACCCTTTTCTATTTTTTGTGTCGTGGTCTTGGTGAACGGGAGGCCTCCATTCTCTAAGACCGAAGTCTCAACAACATGAGCCACATCATAGACGGAATGCTTGTCATCATAACGAAAACTCATCCCGCGCTGTCTTAAGAATCCACGGGTGTATGAATCACGAATAACCTGACCGGTCTGCGGATCACGCCCCGTGATCCTGACGTGATGAGCGAGAACGATCTTGCCGATAAAATCATTCAGTTCCTCGCCTTTTTTAAACTTCTTTTGATTGTTCTGGAAAACGTCGGCCTGCTCTTTATAGACTTTCCCCCCCTTCACTAAAACCGGGATCCCTTCATATTGCCCAACAATCACATCATCCGGCCCTTTGGTTTGCTGCCAAGAGATATGGGTCAAATGGTTTGTTGTTTGATCCGTCCCATTTCCGGTACGCGGATCAACGCTGATGATATCCGAATGTCTTACCAACTCCCCTAACTGACCGGCTGTCTCATCATAAAAATAAGTAAGCCCTTCCCATAACGGCTTGCCATTGATATTTAAAGAATCGCTCAAGAAGTATAACGTCACCAGCCTTTGATGGAATTGATCTTTATCATCAACAATACCGTCATATTTACGGATCTTTCCTCCATGATGACCAATGCCCTCCTGCCAGACCAACGGTTTGCCGTTTTTCTCCAGAAGATGATGGGTTATTTCAATCGTCAGATCTCTGGTGATCGGATCATACTTAGCCGTTTTGCTCGAGGTAAACTCCTCCCCTTTAACAAGGACATTGCCATCCATTTTCATAATATGCGTCTTGGCCGCATAGGGCGCTTTGTCATGGGCAAGAATCTTCTCCATTGCAGACAAGCCGGCAGTGTCCTTCCTATGAAAGTAATACGTTCGCTTATCTTTGAGATAATAAGTCTTATAATCAAGCTTCAAGCTGTCGATAAGACTCTCCCTGACCTTCTGCAGGTCATTGACTTGCTTCCAGACCAATTGTTTTTGATCTGATTTAAGATACGCGTTGGTTTCCGACTTATAGATCTCACCAAACGGATTGTAGTAATCTTTGCGTTTGACGATCACGTCCTGACCGTCGACAACATCATCGCCGAAATTATAACCTACGGCTATGATGTCTTTTCCAAGACGCTGTTTGATATCATTCGAATCCTCCTCATTCACTGGTTTGAACGTTCCGTCGGGTTGGATTGCCAAAAAGTAAGATAAAAAGGGACTGGCCCAATACTCTACCTCCGTATCTTCTCTCCTGACTCCCATGTGGACCCTGGCCAGGGTTTCGCCTGCTGCAATGCCAAACATCATCGCTTCATCAAGATCTTGGTTAATGGCGTTGAAGGTCTGCGGATCAGCCAATTCGTCAGATTTTACGAAATAAGACGTCTTGTACATATCATCGCGCACCATAACGTAGCGGTTATCGAGATAGCTCTCCAGTTTGGCCTTACCAATAGTCTTGTTATACTCTAAAATCCGTCCCTTCGGCTCTGGAATAGGCTTGTCATTCTGCTTCTTTGGAGTTTCTAATGGGTAATTTGTCTCTATCAGAACCCTGTTCAGACGTTTAATTTCCAAAGGACTTAATTGTTCACCCTGTTTTAATCGACTCATTAAGTCTTTGGTTTCATCAGCCCATTTTGTCATAACCTTATATAAATCTTGACGTTCTAATAGCTTATTTAACGATTCGATAGGGGTATCTGCAACTGGAACACCAATTTTGCTTCCTATTTTTATAGCCTCTATTAAGGCCTCAGGAGTCATGGGATCTTTAAATTCACCCACTGAAAACTCCAAAGAGCCGTCATTCTCTATTAAATTGATCACCTCCGCCCGGGTTGGAGACCGACGATCTAAAATAAACGGTACGGTCCTCGGCTGATGTTGAGGATATTCAGGCAAGTAAGTTACTTTTTTCGCATCATATCTAAGTGTATCTTTTTCGGTTTCTATATCAAAATAACCATTATGGTTAAGATCTCTAAAGTACACATATTTCTGTTCCCTGCGGTCAAACTGCGGTATTTGGGTGTACCTTCCCCCCATGCTCCAATAGGCATCCAGCGCGAAATCGGTCACATACTTATAATCAAACACGGCATAATCTTTCGTATAGGTCATCGCCTTTACCCGGTTCTGCTCACTCAGTTGCGCTTGTTCCACTTCTGAAGCCTTCGCCCCAATCACCAGACGATTTCCAAGCAGATACAAGTCACCTTGTTTATAAGCGTTACCTTGATCGATCATCCATTGCGGCAGACCGACCATCACCCATTCCTGACAGTTTTTATCTTTAACCTTCTGCGCCTCAGGTGTTGCCCAGTCGGTCGGGATCACCGCGACATACAAATCTTCATCGTAGGGAGCGGTCATTGTTGTTGCCCGCAGCTGTTTCGCGATAACCCTGGCTTCCTTAATGTCGTCGGCATAAACCGTCCCACCGATCACCGAGAACTTAAATTTTTTATCGGTTATCTGTTGGAGACGATCATACCCTTTAGGATCTAAGACCAAATAAGCATCATCAATGACCAGGCCGTCCGGAAGCATCAGATTTCGGGTCATCAAGATCGGTGAACTGATATCTTTGGGATTGTGCTTGATATCGATGGTCCCGTTCGCGCGGCCTAACCATCCATGGTCGGTCAATTGCTCAAAGATCCCATCGCCGGGCATAAGTCCGATGGTCCCCCGCTCAGGATGGGCAATCAATCCATCATACTTCTTCATATAATCTTCATAACGACGTCCCAATTCTAATATCGGGTGCTGAACATCTTTTCTGCCCAAACTCTTTACTAGCTTGCTCAAATCCTCTCCACCATAATGAAAGCCTTTGACAAAAATCTTATAAAGCGGGTTCTCCATATCAGACATATTCTCAATCTCTTTTCCAATCAGCGTTCCATTGGCCAAATGCTTGTCATAAAAGATATCCAGCATCTCTTCTGTGGTCGGCACCGATCCATATCCTGGAACCCGCATAAGACCAAAATTCATAAATGCTTCGGCTTCTTTGATCCTTGTCCAGAGGTTCGACTCAACGATGAGCGGATACTTGGAGTCAACCTTTGTTTTCATATCCTTAAACTCACTGGGCAGGATGACCCGCGCCTTGCTATCTTTGAAGTCCGCCGTGTACTTCTCATACTTGTTCTTCTCATCCTCGTTCTTCTCCTCCTCGTTCTTCTCATCGATGACCCGCACGTAAAATTCACCGTTTGCTTTCCGATTGATCCCTTCTTTAGCCAGCTCATTACGATCAAGTGTTTCCGAGATCTCGCTCATTGTGCGGCCTAATGAGTGATCTGCCCCGTCCACCTCAACCGGCCTTGTCCCATCTAAGGTAAGTACTTGTCCGGCCTTATCCGGATTCAATTGGGCGTCCATTTCTTGGAAAATCAATTGCGGCCCCAGGATCAACTGCCGACCCTGCGGATCCGTGGTCACAATGATCGGGTCTTCTTTTTCGCTCTTCACCACTTCGCCGACTTCTGGCTGACGGGCCACTGTGTGCATCTCGGCGTGGAACAACTGCGGTTCGTCCAACTGAATACCGCCCATGATCAATTGATCGAGCGCGGTGGGCTCTCGGTTCACATAAGGCGCCACCCGTTTATCTTTCTTAAAGCCAGGAATCCCATTCAAATTCAGAAGCGTAACGTCGGTCCCCAAAAACATTCGGCCGTTATAACCACCCTTTACCGTCGTGTTCTCATTGAGATCATATTTCGCAAGGAATTCAACCGCGTAGTCGCCAAAGACATTTCGCAAAGCTCCGATTTGGAAGTTATCGGTGATGTTCACCCTGGCCCCATAACTTTCCGCCCCGTTGATCGAGTGATAGTAAAGGTTGAGGTCTTTATACTTAACCTCCACGGCGGAACGCTTGCTGCCGATGGCCTCTCCTAACTTGACCGTGACCGGCTCGTTAAAGTAAACCGGAACATTCCATTGTCTCCTGTTGTTTAACGTATATTCCACACCGGTCGAGGCGAAAATATCTGATTCTTTCGTCAGCATTCCTTTTTCATTCACCTGATGCAAAGAAAGGGTAAAGGCGGTATTTTCGTTATATTGATGACGGTACGTGATGGATTGATAATTAAAATGGTCAGCGCTCTTGATATGCTCTCGATCCAATTCCGCGATGGTCTGCTGTAAAAGGATGTCTTGGACTTTGATATTCTGAATCGTGGTGCGGTTAGCGTCGGCAAATCCAACCTCGATGATCACCCGTCCGGAAGCTGAGACGTCATAATTCATCAACCCTTCGATCGCCTTGGTCACGGCCTTAGGATCGCTGGTATTGATCTTCATGATACCAACGATGCTCATCGCCATCTTGTTACCGCGGTAGGCGACGTTATCGATCAAAAGCAGGGCGTCTTCGCCATCTTTCTTGTCTTTCCCCCCGGGAACAACACTTTCCAAGGTGCGGGTGTTTTTGTTATACCCAACCCCGACCCGATTCATGATTTTAGAAATATCTTCTGAGGGCATACGGGCGATCAACGCGAAATAACGGTTATCGCCGGCACCCAAAAGTTCTGGATGAACAACACCCACCATCGCGTCTAGACCAGGTAAGAAATTCTGCTGGGTCAATTGCTGATAATTGGGAGTCATTCCCTTGCCATCGCCGTGGATGTCAACACCGCCGGCCTCGACAAAAGAAACCTTGGGATATTCATCGCCGACCCAAACCGTGCGGCCAAAAAGTTTATTGTAAATGTAGAGCTTATCGCCGACGTCAATCATCACCGGCGGACGATAATACCCCAGCAATTTGTTCGTCATCATCGTGACCGCGGTCTGCTGTTCTTGATCAAGCGATTTTTGATCCGAAGATTCTTGAACGCGGCCCAACAAGTCTCTTTCTAACGTGAAAAGACCTCCTCGGAATTCGCTATAATCATCGCCATACTTTTCCGCTCTCTCCAGCAGGGTTCGCTCGCGTCTGGCAAGCTCTTCTTTCTCTGAATTGAGCTGACCCCACTCCTCCATTGCTGATAAGGTGGCGAGGTTCATCGGCTCCATTCCTTCGGTCATCAAAAACATGAGCGGATTGCGCCCAAAACCGGTTGTCTGTTTCACGTTGTTCACAGCCGTTCCCAAATGACGGCGCTGATTTTTCTGAATCGTCTGGATTCTAGCGTTGGCTTCCGGATTGTAGAACTGGCCATTGGTGCCGCTGTTGCTGATCTGCTGTAAGATATCTCGTCGGGCCGTGAGATAGGCCTCCTCGGCTCGGAAGAATTCCAGTTTGCGGTCGATGATCTGCTGAATCGTTTCTTTTGAAGTGCCGTTGGAAATGGCCCGATCCAACTTGATGTTTTTGTCCAATTGATCCTTTAAGAAATCCTGCTCGCCCTTAAGCGTTCCGATCAATCCGGTGATCTGGCCCTTGCTCAAATCACTCAAAACTCCGTTGGGCATCAAGACCGCGGTTGTTAAATATTTGATCTCCTGCTTGCTTTCTTCCCTGCGGGTCTGGATATGCTTGTTCAACTCATCAAAAGTGAAGACCGTGCGGATTCCGGTTTCCAATTCCTTGGCGTTCTGTTCCGGTGTGCGTTTGGCCGATAATAACGGAAAACCGGTTAAATCCGCCTGATTGGTATTGAGCAGTTTGGGGATGACCTTGATCTTTTGATTCGCTAAAGCCAAAAGATCGATAGTGATTCCGACTTTTTCTTTAAAGATATCGGCGGCGTTTTCCCAGAACGGATTCTCGACGTTGAAATACAACCCAGGCTTAAAAATATTGGGGTTCTTGGCGATCAATTCTTTCGCGTCCACCACCAACGCGTCGTTGGCCAGACGGCTGAAGGTGCGGACCAGCAACTGCCCTTCGGTCTGAGCGATCTGATACATCTCCACCGCTCTCTTAAAATCTTCCGGCATATCATTGGTCAGTTGGATTTGACCGTTTAAAGCCGGCTCAACCAGCGACGGATTAGGGGCCTTCTTTGTCGCCTGATCCGCCCAGTACCTAAAATCGGCTTGATTGCGGGGAATGGCGCCAAGTCGCGCCAATCCCTTTGATGCCCCGGGCGCGTCCGGCCGACGGTCGTCGACCCAGAGGTAACGAAACCCGTCTTTGACCTCTTCTGGTGAGGCGATGATATTGTCAAACCGCTTCTGCACCGCCTTAGAATCATCGGTTTTGATCATGACCCGTTGTAAATCACGCAATAAAATTTCTGCGGGATTGTTTTCATTGATCACCACCGGCTCACCATTAAGAATGCGTTCCAACCGGTCTCTTTGCGAAACCAAACTGTAATAAGACTGATTCAAAACAGCCTCAATTTTAGCAAATTTTTTATCGTCATATTCAGGGAAAGCCGCTTTAAAGGCCGGTTTTAAAGTCTTGAATCCATCGACAACCCGTCCTTCTTCGGTTATTTGTTCATTCTTGAGCAATTCCGCAAAGATCCTTTCCCCATCAAGCCCAGCCTGTGAAGAAAATGAATCTATCTTAACAATCGTATCCAGATCCGCTTGGGTGATGCCATTGGCCTTGGCCATATTGACCATTTTGGGATTGTCACGGAAATCTTTCAATTCTTTGATGGTTTCATCAATGGCCATGATCTGCTTGGTCAGCGCCGTGAGATCGCTCGCTTTCACCAATGGATTCGCGGCAAAATAATCGTTGATCAGCTGCGCCAGGGAGCCGGCGCCGTTTTTCTGAACATCCTTTTGCAGCCGATCAAGAAGCTCTCGTCGTTTCACGTCATCATCCGGAAATTTATTGGCAGCCAACTGCAAGAGGAAGGTGTTTAAGAAATTCGCGTCCGTTATCTTCACGTCTTCCATAGACAAATAACGCATTGATTTATTGAACCCTTCCGAAAATGCCCGGGAGCTATTCTTATCGACCTGCTCTTTTAACTCATGATACTTTTTGTACTGATCACGCGTGCCCTTGCTAAGTTCGTCAAACTGTTCCATCTGCTCTGTGAGTTTTTTGCCCATGTTTTCCAATTGCTCGACCCGCTTCTGCAGCCCTTCGTCGAAGCTGATGCCAAACTCTTTGATCAGCCGGCTAAGCTGAGTGACATCGACCTGCTTATAGCGAATCTCTGATGTCAAATCGGTTCGTTCGTGAGCCTCTTTCGCCAGGGGCACATCCCTCACGTTGTTCTGGACAACCGGCAATTTTTTGGCATTAGCATCAAAATACTCAGGCATACCCTTTTCATTGATTCGTACTGCTAGGATATTCTTATTAAGCATTTCTTTGTGCACGTTGAAATTAGCGCCGAATTCAAAGAAGCCAATGACCTCTTTCTCGCCTTCCTTGTTCGGACGGATGATCAACTGGGTTGGGAGTTTGTCCGGATCAAACCGGAGCTTGTCTTTATACACCGTCTCGCCGGCCTCATTCTTCCAGACAAATTCAAATTCCGGCATATAAGCCTTATGCGGTATGGTATCTAGGTTGTTATAGTCGCGCGGTTGATAGATATAAATCATCATATTTTGCAGGGGCAAGAACAGCTTGCCGATCGGCACATTCTTCGGTCTTTCATTGATGATCGTGACCTCACCGGAATAGTATTTTATTTCACTCTTTTCTCCTTCGATCACGTTGATCGCCCAGACATCCTCGTAATGTAGCTTTCCTTCCTTGTCCACTTTATCCATCTCTTTGCGGCTGATGAATTTGGCATTTTGAGGAACATTCACCGACATGCCTTCCGGAAGTTCTAAGACCTCGTGTTTGTTGATTCCGGAATCATTGATGATCTCGAAGAGCATATTAACCTCAGTATCGCGAAGACCGGCTTTGCGGATCGGAATGATCATATGCTTGGTCTTATCGTCGTGCATCAAATAGGGCCAATCCAAGTTCGAAAAGACGCGATCATCAACCAGCAGCACGGTGGCCTGCGGCGTTTTGACCTTTTGCATCACATCATTTGGAAAGATGCGATTTTGCTTCTGGGCGTCGTCGAGCGTTTCCGGCATAATGATATCGACATCCTTGAGTGCGTCTGGATCTATCTTAAGGATCTTTTTTAATACCGCTTCGGCGTTTGCCTTGTTCACAACCGCGTCTGATGAACGCTGCTTCTCATCGCGATACTCCGGATAGAAGAAAATCGGCCGGCCGCGGCCGTTGTGAACCGCGGTCGTTTCCAACATCGGTGCAACGGCTTTGATTTGCTGGGGCTTCCTAGCCTGATCAAGACTGATCACCAACACATTTTCCTTACGATCAATACCATTTTCATCCTTGTAGACCCAGGTCAAGATCTTCGCCGGCTCTTTCATCTGTCCGCTGCTATCAACCACAATCTTGGTAAAGTTACGCTTTTGCTCCGCCGGAAGATACTGGGTCAAGGCATCCAATTCTCTGGGCAGCAAGTTGTATCTCTTATACATCATCGGGGTCTTATCCTTGTTGACCAGTCCGGTCTTTTCCCAGATGATCGGCACTTCCATGCTGAACTCCTGGTTGAGAAGAAATTCTTTCCGATCCCGCCGCGGCGCTAATCTAACCTGCCTGAGGTCATTTCGAGGATGACGGAGGTCTTCGATCCCGGTGAATCCATTTGGCATAAAATTAAACGCCTTAGCGGTTATCCTCGGATCCTCCTCATTCATCCAGAGATTCATACTGTTATTGATGAGACTGGGGATCACAATAGCTGGCACCGGCTTACCGTCTTTTGTTGTGCTAAAGCTGACATTCGGAATGATCGGAACAATGTCCTGGCGATACAGATTGATCATGCCGTCCTTCTTTGTCAAAATCCGTTCTGGCACCGAGTAAGGCTGGGGTTCATTAAGATAATCAAAAACGGCGTTATCGAAACTGTTTGGATCAACGATGGTATTGAGAACTGGAGCATTTGAAAACGGATCAAAACCGGAATAAGCGATCTGCAGATTCCCGATCATCTTCGTGATATTGTGGCGGGAAGGAACGATGTAAACATGGTTTTCATTCATATCCATGGCCGCGTTGAGCGGATGGTTAAAGAATTCCGCGGTGACGTCTTGGTTAGCGGGATCACGGTAATTACGAAACGCCTTAAACATGTCTTTTACCGCTCCTGCTTCGCCACTTTTTTGCTTTCTCTTATCATACCTGGTCCCAATGATAAGCTGATCTGCTGGATACGATCTCACCATCTGCTGACCTTTGGAATCAAGCAAAGGCGAACCGTCATCCATATACGAGTCGACATTGATCATCTCGCCTTCTTTGCCGCGGCGGATAACATAGACCAGATCCTGATTCTCGTTATCATACGCCTCCTTGAAAAATTCTACTTCGAGCCGGCCCGGAAAATAACTGCCAAAATAATATTCCTTATTCCACGGAGCAGGCTTATCGTTGCGCTTAAAGAGCAGATCGTATCCAGGGAAGACGGCTTGCAACGTCTTCTGCAACGCCGCTATCGCAGTTTTCGCCAGCGGGATTGAGACATTTTTAATTTCTTCAATATCCGTAAAGTGATAACGCTCTTTGTTAATGATCCTCGGATACAGGGCTTTCAATACTCCAAAATTAAACCATTGGATCTCTTTGATGACGGCTGGATCCTTAAGATCAATCTTATCATTCAACACATACCGGCCTTTGTCTTCTTTGATGATCTCCTTTTTCACGAGCAGGTCAAACTCATGCTTGATATCGGTGTCGTGTTTGATCAATTTTTGTGCCGGCTCTTTTTCAAAAAGATGTTTATCTTCAATCATCTTGTTAAATGCGGCGAGGGCCTGCGGCTTTAATTCTGCAATCGTTTGGGCGGCCGCTTGAAGATCAGAAAATATTTTCTCACCAATTGTTTCTTTCAATTTTTGCGCCACCTCGGATTCAAAAAATTTGGGATTTCGTATCATTCGGTTGAGGTCTTCAAAAATCAACGGGTTGATCTTATCCGTCATGTCCGCGACGGCTTTGATCTTGTCAAACGCGGCTTCGCCGACATATTCCTTAAAATTTCCTGAGCGATCTGTGCTGAAAAATTTAGGATCATCAAGAACCTTGATGACCTCGCCCTTGTACGATTCCGACATGGGCAGTTCGGCTAACACCGCTTCGACAATGCCGACCTGCAATTTTTTCGCCAACCCGGCTTTCACGAATTCTTGATCTTGAAGCATCCGCTCAAAGGTCGGAATAATCGTTTGGTTAAGATCACTCATAATTCCTTTCGACGCCGCGTTGACACGCTTAAGAATATCTGCGTCAATATAATCATTTAAAAGCGTCCCGACGTCCGACGGCACATCGTCATTAACAATGGATCGAGCGATGTTCAATAAATTATTTTCATGGACCAAATGCTCTTGCTGCAGCTTAACGGTATCGCATTCTTTGAGGTTCGGATTTACCACAAGGATCCGGTTCATGTCCACGAATATGCTCGCGATCTTACCGAGGATTGTCGTTGGAGGAACATAATACGTTGCCCCGCCGCTGATCGGCAATTCCATCTTCTTTTCCTTAGACTGGTTATACATCTCCGCCATCGCGTTAGTATAAAAAGTAACCGTTAAGGCCGGATTCAACCAGCCGCCCCACGCCGATCCGTTGACCATTCCATAAGAAATATTCAAGAAATCAAACCACGCCTGATAGGGTGTATCAAACCCAACACTCGCCATCATGGCCACGTTATTAGTGATATCAAAGAGCTTTTTGCTGATAAAGGCGGTGAACGGATCGTAGTTGGCTCCCAGACTGGCCACGAGCTTGGTGGCTTTCGGATCGGCCGCCAATTGCGCGAGTTGTTTGATCATCTCTTCAACCGTATGCAGAAGACCAACCTTCTCCTTATCCACCGTTGAACGTAGGACCTCAAACATGGCAGCGAACGCTTTCTTCTGCAACAGGATCGGATTACCGGCAGCGTATCGAATGAACTGGTTAAGGTATTCCAGGGCCTTTACAAATCCAGCCAGCACCGCCTGCTCATTGATCTCATCAGGCTTCGGATTCAAGACCACTTGAATACCCTCAATCAGCTCCGCGATCTTCGCTGCCACTGCCGAATTGCCTAGAGTTTCCGGTTGGACATCTTTTGCCAGCTTACGGAATTCTCTGATAAATTGATTCAGCTTGTTTCGTTTCAAGCCCAGCTCTAGTTTGGCCTCGAGAATACTGTCCCTGGTCTCTTTATCCAATTTTTCCAATGCCACGGGGTCAAATTTGATCCCTTGATCCCAGGCCTTTAACAGCTCGACGAGACGCATTTCCAAATCTATAATTACGCCATTCACTTGCTGCTGGAGAATGGTTCCTAACACCGTTTTCCAATGTTCCATCGCTTTATCAAGATCATTGGTGAAGCTCAGCAAATCAACCGATTGAAAATCATTTGTGGACTGCACTGCCGCGTAGATCTTCCTCAATAAGGGCCGGATCTCGTTTCTTAACAAGGAATCGATCAGAACGTTATACGGATTAATGGTGCCGGCCTCGATCGGCTCGCCCATCATTTTGCTCAACCGGACCAAAGCGTCTTTGAGGACAGTCACCGAGGCTCTATTGACGTCCTCACCGGTATTTTTAATCAGTTCATTCGATTTCCTAATGAGCAAACGATTGACTTCGCCGGCCATGCCGCGGGTATCGTTGATGGCCAATTCCAACTGATGCAGCAAACGGCCTCTGGTTGTAGCAATCGTCTCCTCAGGTTTGGTTCCCATCACATAGGCAAACGGCTTCTCATCATGAACCGCAAGCCAATCTTGCTCATTAACAACTGGGGCTGTTTGCGCCTTGTTGTCTTCTTCTTGTTTCGTGAGCAAAGCTTTTAATTGCTCTTTCTCTTCGATCTCTTTCTTAATTTCTTCAATGCGGCGCTCTACCGTGGCTTTCAGAATATCCAGATAATCAAATTCCCCCTCTTCCTTTTCCTTGATTGGAACGATATTCTGTGTCTCCTCTCTCATTTCCTGGAGACCGGTTTTTAACTGCCCTAATCGATACCCCCACTCGACAACGTAGGTATTGATACCGCTAATCGCCTTATTGATCGTTCGAATTTTGTCATCCGCCGTTTGCATAAGCTGCTGCGTTTTCTCTAAATACTCTTTATTTTGAACTTGGAAAGCATCCAAGGCCTTTTGATCATTCTTGGTGCGGGCATCTAACATCTGTAGGTAGGTGTGCCCGATTTCTCCTAACAAGAAATCGATCTCTTCGATCATCTTTTCAACGTCCTTCGCGCCTTCTGGACGATGCTCATCGATCATAAATCGACCCTTTTCTTGCGCGTCGGTTTCGGAAAGACCCTTGATCGCAACCGGCTCCACCGAAACCTCGGTCGTCGCAAGAGGCTCAGGAATCGTACTAACCGTAGCGGTGGGGACCGTGGCTTCTTTGACTTTTGCTGCGTCTGGAGAACTTGTGCTTAATTTTTGGATTAGTTCTGGAAGACTCGATGATGCCGTATCCACAGCGGCGCGATTCACATCCTCGGTCGATATGGACAGCAGATTCACCGCCCCAGAATCAGCCATCGTTGTGGATGGCGCCGGGGTCTCTTCAATGTTTAAAGCTGGATGTGCTTCTGAGCCGGAAACCATTGCCTCGACGACGATCCACCCTTGGGCGTGTTTGTTCTCCCGATCCGCTTTTTCAATATCTTGCGCTATTTCGTTAACGTCGCTCTTCATTTGAGCTAACCTCTTCTCCCAATCAACGACATAAAAATTAATGACCCCTGGTTTCGGTTGATGCTGGCTTATCCTAAGTTCCAATATGGCAATACGCTGATGGATGTCAGCGATATCTTCCTGCGTCTTCGCCTGCACAGCATCCCATTGATCCTTACTGCTTATTGCGCGCGTATCCAGCATCTGCAAATAAGAATTTTGAATCTCACCTAATAAAGCGCTCGCTTCATTCATTCTCTCTTCGATGAGCTTGCCTCCTCTCGGCATTCCTTTCTTGACAATCGGCCGTTCCCTTTTTGACGGTTGCGCTTCTTCTTGGTCGAGCAGCTTAACATCTTCAATCGCCTTGACGGTTTTCTGGAAATCAACTTTCAGCTGTTCCAAACGATATTCAAACTCAACAATAAAATAGTTTACTGTTCCAAGACCGGCTTTAATGGTTTGTATTTGAACTGCGACCATGGAAATGGTCTGTTCAATCTTGGTTTTGTACTCCTGACTCTCTATCCGCAAATCATCCAATTGTTCTTGATTACATTGTTTTTGAGCATCCCGCGTCTGCACATGGATCATCTTGACTTTCAATACCAAAGATTCGGTCTCTCCCAGCATCTTTTCAACTTCCTTCGCGCCTTGCGGATATTCCTCACTGAAAGTGATCTGCTCTTCTTTACGAACTTCGACAACTGACAAGGACGCTGTCGTCTTCGGCAATGAATCAATGGATGCCAAGATGGCTTGACTAAGTTCTTGATTTCCTCTGAGCCCGTCCTCTGCTCGTTCGCTAAGTTCAACTCCCAACACTGGCGTGGATTCGCCTTTGATATCACTCGAAGCTGCCTTAACAGCATCACTCTCAAAACTGACCATGGCCTCAGAAGACAGATTGATATCGGAAAGGGTTGTTGATACTGAAATAATGTCCTTCGATTCCGGTGACTCACCCATTGCTTGTTGCGTCTCGCTCACATCAATCTGATCATTTTCTGCTGCAGGAGCTGAGATACTCGACGCGGGCACCGTCTTGACCGTGGTGCGAGGCGAAAGATCAGCGTCTTCCATAGGAGGAGGGGTCAAACCACTATCGCTTTGTTCAGCAGAAAGAGCATTCCCTGCCGACGCTGCTGTTTCAACATTCGGCGCAACAACCGGTTCCACAGGAGTTGCCGCCTGACTTAAAGAACCTTCACCAGCGTTTAACGCTCCCTCCGCGACATCAACGAATGAGACGTCAGGTGATATCATTTGTGTCTGTGTTGTCGTCGTTATGGCCACATTGTGATCCACAAGCGTCGTAGGACTTGTTGTCGTTTGGATATCCGCGGTGTATTTGCTATCAACTCCACTGGTTACTATTGGCTCTCCCCGCGCGCCCTGATCAGCCATCTCATAGGCCATGCTATTATTTTCTGGATGAGCAAAATCAAGATAGGTCTTAACAGTAAATAACGGCTCATTTTCATCTGCTTCGCTAACGTTACCTGTCGGTTCTTTTTCCTCTGCAATGCTCGTCGCTGAGCTTACGACGGCATCTGGAGTTGTAATTGGCTGGGGAATATTTGTTGAAATGGACTCTTGCGTTTCCGTCCTTAAAGGCTGCCCCATAACAATGATCTGCGTAGGCCCTAAAGACTGAGCTTGATCCACGATGATATCAACTGCTGGAGGAATGATCGCGATCGCTTCATTTCCAATCAACTTCAATTCTGGATTCTTTTCACCTTCAATATCGAATGCCCCTGCGACAAATAGATTTGCTAGGCTTCCTGCCTCACCGGTAACAACTCCGGCCTCTCCCTCGACTCCCGACGTCGAAATCGCTGCGATATTACTCCCGACAATATCAACATTCGCCCCAACACTGATCACTCCCTCTGCATCTCTTAACCCAGCGTCAAGGACCGCTTCCGTATTAAATTTCAGATCAAAAGCAGGACCCTCTTCTCTTGCTTGCGTAACCTTCACATCCAATTTCGTTGTCGCATAATCATAGACCTCTCCGGTCAATCCTTTGGCGTCTCGATCCAAAACTCCTAAAATCCCAAAACTCTTGGGAACAACAGGTCCCACCCCTAACGTTACCTCAACCTCCAACGGTTGTCCTTGTTCACTCGACTTCCCTGACTCAACTGCTAACGTATCTGCGAACGATTCTTTTGCCGCGTTCAAATCAAATAAATTCTCAATATCGCCTTTTCCCGTCATGACTCCTGACTGCGCTACCTTTAACCGTACTCGAGCTGCTAATGACTTTGGTGTTATCCCTTCCGGATGGGCAATGCTAAAATTCCCGACAATGGTTGTGTCGATATTATCCATTCCTGCCCCAGCGACCTGCACGACCTCTTTCTGCTCAAATGTCTCAGTTGTTGGTAAGCCATAACGAAGCTCCGTATCAAATCCCAACAGGATTTGCGCGGGATAATTTTTTGCCGATGGCGTTTCTTGACCGATCGTTATAACTGGTTCGGTTACCTTAAGCACTTCTTGACCGGCTGTCGTCGCTGTTTGCCCGAATGTATATCCCTTCGCTTCCGCGGACTCAATCCCAAAATAAGGCACACTCTGTTCTACCGCCGTAACCCCTTCGTTACCTTTTACGATCGTATGCGATGCCAAGATCCCCGGTTCAACCTCAATATCAGCCAGATCGCCAACCTCAATCATCTGCCCCTTCTGGGCATTGTCAGAATCAGCGAGCGTTGAAGTCATCGTGGCCGAATCGATGGCACTCACCCCTGCTATTCCCGGCTGAGCCACGCTAACGATCGCGTAATCTTGAACACCAAAATCTCCTTGCCGATCTCCCGTGCTGACAATGCCGCCCGTTGTGATATCCACCACATCGACCATTTTCCCTGCACTGTTAGCTGTATCGACATGGATATTAAATTCGGTCATCAAATCCCCTGCCTCTGGCAGCTTGATAATCGCTTCCGTCAAATTCGTTGCAACCAGAACCATATCCCCGTCTGACGCCATCGCTCGCACATCGGCAAAGAATTCGACCTTCGCCATTTTTGCCGTCTCTTCTCCACTCGTTCGAACCGGCTGAACATCATGCAACGTGTCGATGACAAAGACCGGTATCGGTGGCTCAGCCGTCGCTGCCTCAAACAAACTGATCCCTGGTCCTTGCTGCTCGATATCTTGCGATCCTCCAAATTGTTTTTGGAATTCTTTAATTTCTTCCGGGCTTACCTCATCAACTCTGCCGCTGATTTTTGTCTGCAAATTTTCTAACGACGCGTCATCCGGCATTGCAACGATGGTGGTCTCTACCCCCATCGCGTCAATGGCGACCTGGGCATCAACAAACGCCATTTTCAACTCAGCCAAAAAGACAGGATCATCTGCGCCTATCTTAACGACCGAAGAATTGAGATCGGTTCCCACAACGACCTGATCAAATCCAACGGTTCCATCTTGCGGAGTGCTACCTTGCTCAACAGGTGTTATAGGTGTCGTTTCATCCGTGGAGATTGTTAAAGACTGCTCAGTCGCCGGTTCTTCAGCTAATGCTAACCCTCGGACAACATTCGCAGAGCTATCAACCGCGGAAACTTGGGTGTAAGAAGAATTGATCGCTACTTTACTATCAGTGATAGCGATACGACTTGTACTCATTCTAAGATTCTCGGTCTCCTTGATCTCAGTACTGCTCACAATCACCGGTTCTGCTTGCGCTTGACCCGCGATCTGATAAGCCATACGATTATTTTGTGGATCAGCTAAATCCATATATGTTTCAAAGGCAAATAACGGCTTGGGATTTTCATCTTCTTTCTTAACGTTAGCTGTGGGTTGTAAATGTTCTTTTTCCTCTGCAATGCTCGTCGCTGAGCTTACGACGGCATCTGGAGTTGTAATTGGCTGGGGAATATTTGTTGAAATGGACTCTTGCGTTTCCGTCCTTAAAGGCTGCCCCATAACAATGATCTGCGTAGGCCCTAAAGACTGAGCTTGATCCACGATGATATCAACTGCTGGAGGAATGATCGCGATCGCTTCATTTCCAATCAACTTCAATTCTGGATTCTTTTCACCTTCAATATCGAATGCCCCTGCGACAAATAGATTTGCTAGGCTTCCTGCCTCACCGGTAACAACTCCGGCCTCTCCCTCGACTCCCGACGTCGAAATCGCTGCGATATTACTCCCGACAATATCAACATTCGCCCCAACACTGATCACTCCCTCTGCATCTCTTAACCCAGCGTCAAGGACCGCTTCCGTATTAAATTTCAGATCAAAAGCAGGACCCTCTTCTCTTGCTTGCGTAACCTTCACATCCAATTTCGTTGTCGCATAATCATAGACCTCTCCGGTCAATCCTTTGGCGTCTCGATCCAAAACTCCTAAAATCCCAAAACTCTTGGGAACAACAGGTCCCACCCCTAACGTTACCTCAACCTCCAACGGTTGTCCTTGTTCACTCGACTTCCCTGACTCAACTGCTAACGTATCTGCGAACGATTCTTTTGCCGCGTTCAAATCAAATAAATTCTCAATATCGCCTTTTCCCGTCATGACTCCTGACTGCGCTACCTTTAACCGTACTCGAGCTGCTAATGACTTTGGTGTTATCCCTTCCGGATGGGCAATGCTAAAATTCCCGACAATGGTTGTGTCGATATTATCCATTCCTGCCCCAGCGACCTGCACGACCTCTTTCTGCTCAAATGTCTCAGTTGTTGGTAAGCCATAACGAAGCTCCGTATCAAATCCCAACAGGATTTGCGCGGGATAATTTTTTGCCGATGGCGTTTCTTGACCGATCGTTATAACTGGTTCGGTTACCTTAAGCACTTCTTGACCGGCTGTCGTCGCTGTTTGCCCGAATGTATATCCCTTCGCTTCCGCGGACTCAATCCCAAAATAAGGCACACTCTGTTCTACCCCCGCAACTCCTTCGTCACCTTTTACTATCGTATGCGACGCCAAGATCCCCGGTTCAACATTAATATCATCGATCTCTGCCACATCTATTGGCTGCCCTTTCAAAACATTATAGAAACCGTCCATGCTGGAACTCACATCAACTGACTCTACTAAGCTCGTGCCTGCGGTCTCGGGGCGTGGCACGCTGACCATCCGATAATCTTGGACAGCAAAATTATTCCCATCCCCAACCTCAACAATACTCCCGGTCTTGATAGCAACCACTCCAACGGCTAACCCCGCCGTAGTTACCGTGCCCACATGGATATTAAACTCGGTCATCAAATAATTTTGCGCGCTCGGTATCTCAATAATCGCCGCGGTCGAGTTTTTGGCCACCGGTACCAACGTCCCTTTGGAAGCCATTGTGTTGATGTTGACAGAAAATTCTACCATCGCCAATCCCGTATCGCCAACAGGCCGAGTATTCTGGAATGCGTCGATGACCATGACCGATTTTCCCGTATTCGCCGCATCCAACAAACTTATCCCTTCCGGGCCTTGCGTCTCAATATTTTGTGGCGCAAATGTTTGACGTATCCCTTTAATTTCTTCAAGTGTGAGGGTACCAACTTGACCGCTGATACTTGTGTTAATGTTTCTAAGAGATTCGTCATCCGGCACCACAACAATATAAGTCTCTACCCCCATTTTATTTATGACTTCCTGGGCCGCGTTAAACACCTCTTCCCACCCATCAAAATCGTGAGCCTTTTCCACAGCCATTCTTTGCTTAACACGCTCCATCTCTGCTTTCATCTCCTTGAGAGTGTTTCCCAGATGCAAAATCCCTAAAAGGGCCTCATTGATCTTTCGAGTCAGCCGGCTCCTCGCTAAGACATCGATTTCTTTATTTCCTTTTAATGTTTCCATGTCTCGACGAACGTTCATTTCGCGTTGGTTTAATCCCTGCAACTCTTTGATGAATGCATCCGCTTCTTCTGGAAGATCAAGGATCACACCACCATTCAACGAAATCTCTTGTTTGAACTTAAAGACTGTTCTTTGCAGTTTGGCTACCGAGTTCGCTAAACGGGTGGCTGATCTTTCGGTCTTGACAAGCTCTTGCGGTTGCCCTCTTTCGATCTTATATCGATCTTCCATCGCTTCATTTTCAGGAGGGTTCCCCGCGTTGAGTTCATGAATCATCATTAAGGTCAGATCATAGGAAGAATTGTCTAAGACCGGCCGCTCAAAATAGAATCGATCAAAAACCTGATCAAAGTAAGCAGCAAAGGTCATTCCCTCGCTTTCGATAACCATGAATTGCGGTGGAGCGGTTCTGGTGATACCAGTTTCTTGTCGCTGTAAAAAGCCAATCGCTTCATTGTAAATCTTGATGAGGCGGCTTTTTTGCCCTGCTTTAGCTTCCTGAATAACAATCCCTTGTCGTTCATACTCCCGCAATTGCGCTCGACTTTCCTCTACCTCGGCAGGCAACCATGCTTTTGCCTCTTCACTTACTGCCTCTCCCTGGACTGCTGACGTCGGAATTTTTCCAATATCATTTCCTGCCGCCGTATGATCCGTGATAGAAAATTCCTCAGACATGCCCGTAGCAACGGTTATTTCCGAATCCGGCGCTAAGCCAACACCCTTGGCCGTGGTGCGAGTCGAAAGATCAACGTCTTCCATAGGAGGCGTCACACTTTGTTCAGCAGGAAGAACATTCTCTACCGACGCTGCTGTTTCAGCAATCGGCACAATCGCCGGTTCCACCGGAGCTGCCACCTGACTTAAAAATCCTTCACCAGTGTTTAACGCTCCCCCCGCGACACCAACGAATGAGACGTCAGGTGATAATCCTTGTGTATGAGTTGTCGTCGTTATAGCCACATTGTGATCGGCAAGCGTCGTATGACTTGTTATCGTTTGGATATCTGCGGTGTATTTGCTATCAACTCCACTGGTTACTAATGGCTCTCCCCGCGCACCCTGATCAGTCATCTGATAGGCCATACTATTATTTTGGGGATTAGCAGGATTAAGATTTGCGCCAAAAACAAATAATGACTCGGACTTTTCTTCTTCCTCTAAATAAGGCAAACCCTGTTCGACACGGACAACCCCTTCATCACCTTTTACAATCGCATGCGCTGCCAAAATCCCCGGTTCAACATTAATATCATCGATCTCTGCCACATCTATTGGCTGCCCTTTCAAAACATTATAGAAACCGTCCATGCTGGAACTCACATCAACTGACTCTACTAAGCTCGTGCCTGCGGTCTCGGGGCGTGGCACGCTGACCATCCGATAATCTTGGACAGCAAAATTATTCCCATCCCCAACCTCAACAATACTCCCGGTCTTGATAGCAACCACTCCAACGGCTAACCCCGCCGCAGTTACCGTATCCACATGGATATTAAACTCGGTCATCAAATAATTTTGCGCGCTCGGTATCTCAATAATCGCCGCGGTCGAGTTTTCGGCCACCAGTACCAACGTCCCTTCGGAAGCCATTGTGTTGATATTGACAAATGATTCTACCTTCGCCCATCGCGTATCGTCGGCGCCTGCCTCTGGAACCGGATGAATATTATGAAATGCGTCGATGACCATGACCGGTTTTCCCGTATTCGCCGCATCCAACAAACTTATCCCTTCCGGCCATGGTCTCTCGTTATTTTGTGATGCCACAAATGTCTTGCGTTTCCCTTCAATATCTTCATTGGTGACCGCATTAGCTTGACCGCTGACGCTTGTGTTTATGTTTCTGAGCGACTCATCATCCGGCATCTCAACAATATAAGTCTCTACTCCCATAGTATTTATGACTTCCTGGGCCGCGTTAAACACCTCTTCCCACCCATCAAAATCGTGAGCCTTTTCCACGGCCATTCTTTGCTTAACACGCTCCATCGCTGCTTTCATCTCGTTGAGGGTCTTTCTCAGATTAAAAATTCCTAACAGGGCCTCATTGACCTTTCGAGTCAGCCGGCTCATCGCTAAGACATCGATTTCATTATTTCTTTTTAATGTTTCCATGTCTCGACGAACGTTCATTTCGCGTTGGTTTAATCCCTGCAACTCTTTGATGAATGCATCCGCTTCTTCTGGAAGATCAAGGATCACAGCACCATTCAACAAAATCTCTTGTTTGAACTTAAAGACTGTTCTTTGCAGTTTGGCTATCGAGTTCGCTAAACGGGTGGCTGATCTTTCGGTCTTGACAAGCTCTTGCGGTTGCCCTCTTTCGATCTTATAAAGATCTTCCATCGCTTCATTTTCCAGATGGTTCCCCGAGTTGA
>JAHFFT010000051.1 GCA_023247795.1 Candidatus Omnitrophota bacterium | reverse complement strand
TAATCATTTGGTCTTTGATCCTCGTTACGAATGAGCATCGCCAGGGCCGTACCCGTGGTCTTTCCTTCAAAGACGCCGGAAAGGATTTCCACTTGATCAACTTCTTTGCGTTGGGTCGTGATTTTGCTTTGACCTGGTCGTCTTCGATCCAAATCTTTTTGAATATCTTCTTCACTCAAAGCCAAATTGGGCGGGACACCGTCGATCACAACCCCAATGGCCGGGCCATGACTCTCACCGAACGTTGTTATACGAAAAACATCACCAAAGGTATTTCCAGCCATGTTAAACTCTCCTTTACCCTTAATTCTGACCTGCGAGGTCAGAATGGCTTGTCGGTCACCGCACCCTCTGAGGCGCAGGTGACTGATTTCAAATACTTTGCCAATACACCGCTTTCATAGCGCGGCTTAGGGGCCTTAAAAATTTTTAAACGTTTGGCGATTTCATTTTTAGCAACGTTCAAAGTGATTTCGCGTTTAACAGTATCGATGGTGATCTCATCACCATTCTTAACAACCGCCAATGGTCCGCCGCAATAAGCTTCTGGAGTGATGTGTCCAACCACAAACCCATGGCTACCACCAGAAAAGCGCCCATCGGTAATCAAGGCCACATCTTTACCCAAACCCTTACCCATGACCGCGGAAGTCGGTGATAACATCTCCCTCATCCCTGGGCCGCCTTTGGGTCCTTCAAAACGGATCACAATGACTTGACCCTTCTTGATCGTACCATCGAGAATTTTCTTTAACGCTGCTTCTTCAGAATCAAAGACCCGCGCCTTGCCAGTAAATGATTCACCTTCTTTTCCGCTGATTTTTGCAACCGCTCCAACAGGGGCCAGGTTACCGTAAAGGATCACCAAATGCCCTTGACTTTTGATCGGCTTAGAAAAGGGACGGATCACTTCTTGCCCGTCTGGATAGGCGTTGACTCCCTCTAAATTCTCTCTCAGCGTCTGTCCAGTCACTGTCAAGCAATCTCCGTGCAGCAAACCTTGTTCCAAAAGCATCTTCATCAACGGTGTCACACCGCCGATATTGACCAAATCCGCCATCATAAACCGGCCGCTTGGTTTCAAATCAGCCAGGACCGGCACTTTCTTGCCGATCCTGGTAAAATCATCCAGTTTCAAAGACACGCCAGCGCTGTAGGCGATGGCCAAAAGATGCAGTACCGCGTTGGTCGATCCGCCGAGTGCTGTCACCACAGTAATCGCGTTTTCAAAGGCCTTCTTAGTCAAAATGTCCTTTGGGCGAATATTTTTAGCAAGCAACTCCATCACGGCTCTTCCGGCATTAAAACAATCTTCCACCTTGTGATTCGATTGGGCAGCCTGAGCTGAACTGTTCGGCAGGCTCATCCCTAACGCCTCAATCGCGCAGGCCATGGTATTTGCCGTATACATCCCGCCGCAAGAGCCCGGCCCAGGGATGGCACAGCTTTCCACTTCTTTCAATTCCTCGTCACTGATTTTTTTATTTGCATGCGCACCCACGGCTTCAAACACTGAAATGATGTCCACATTTTTATTTTTGTGACATCCCGGAAGGATTGTTCCGCCATAGACAAACACCGCTGGACGGTTGAGCCGCGCCATGGCCATCAAACACCCTGGCATATTTTTATCGCAGCCACCGATCGCCACGATCCCGTCAAATCCTTCACAACCCATCACCGTCTCTACGGAATCCGCGATCACCTCGCGTGACACCAAAGAATATTTCATCCCCTCGGTCCCCATAGAAATACCATCGGAAACCGTGATGGTATTGAAGATGAGCGCCTTGCCGTTATGCGTATCAACCCCCTGGGCCGCGTAGCGCGCCAATTTATCGATGTGCATGTTGCAAGGAGTGACCATGCTCCAAGTTGAGGCAATGCCAATCTGCGACTTTTTGAAATCCTCGTCGTTGAATCCCACCGCGCGCAGCATTGCCCGCGATGGCGCGCGTTCCGTACCATCAATGATGGCAGAAGAAAACTGTCGCTCCGCATTTTGTTTTGATTTTTTATTCATTGTTCACATCCATGGCTTTTCAACCGTCAACTTTTTTTCAAATTTCAGAACCTGATCATTGAACTGCTCAGCCCAGCCGATTTGATCCAAGCCATTGAGCAGGCAATGTTTCGCAAAGGGATTGATCGCAAAGGAGTACTCTTTCCCCTTTGGCTCGGAAATTTTCTGCGTGATCAGGTTAGCGGTCAATTCCATTGTTTTTCCACCGTCGACCAACGCGAATAAACCATCCACTTCCTTCGACTTCAGCTGAACCAGTAAAAGACCGTTCTTCACAGAGTTATTGTAAAAAATGTCGGCAAAACTTGGCGCGATGATCACCCGAAAACCATAATCCGCCAAGGCCCAAGGCGCGTGCTCGCGGCTAGAACCACAGCCAAAATTATCGCGGGTCAAAAGGATTGTCGCATCACGGTACTGCGGTTTGTTCAACACGAAGTCCTTGTTCTCCTTCGTGCCTTCATAGTCGGTATATCGCCACTCGTGAAACAGATGTTTGCCAAAACCGGTCCGTTCAATTTTACGCAAAAATTGTTTTGGAATGATCGCGTCAGTATCAATGTTGACGCGATCTAACGGAGCGACTTTTCCCGTATGCAATTTGAATGGTTCCATCAAATCACCTCACGGACATCGCTGATCCGCCCTCTTAACGCTGCCAACGCCGCCATCTCTGGACTCATGAGATGCGTGCGCCCTCCGGGCCCCTGCCGACCTTCAAAATTCCGATTGCTCGATGATGCGCAGCGTTCCCCTACACTCAACTGATCATCATTCATCCCCAAACACATGGAACAGCCTGCATATCGCCATTCAAACCCAGCTGACTCAAAAATTTTGTTCAATCCTTCTTTTTCCGCTTGTCGACGGACGCGTCCCGATCCAGGAACAACAATCGCCTGGACATTTTTGTCAACTTGCTTCCCTTTGACAATCAATGCCGCGGCCCGCAGATCTTCAATACGGCCGTTGGTACAAGAACCGATGAAGACTTTATCAATACGGATTTCTTTCATTGCCGTCAAAGGTTTCAGGTCCATGTATTTCAAGGCATTGCGAGCGGCCGTGCGTTCAACAGAATCAGTAAAACTTTCTGGATCCGGAACTTTTCCATCGATCGATGTGACTTGTCCAGGCGACGTCCCCCAGGTCACCTGCGGTCTCACGTCTTCAGCCTTGATCTTAATCACTTGATCAAAATGGGCGTCCTTGTCACTGGGAAGAGTTTTCCAATAACGTAGCGCCTTATCCCAATCACTGTCCTTCGGTGAAAAATCTCGCCCCTGCAAATAAGTAAAAGTTGTTTCATCAGGCGCGATCATCCCTGCTCGAGCGCCAGCCTCAATGCTCATATTGCAAATCGTCATACGCCCCTCCATCGATAAACGACGGATGGCACTGCCCGCGTATTCGACAACGTATCCGGTGGCACCAGCGGTCCCAATCCGTCCGATGATAAATAAAATGATATCCTTGGGAGTCACTCCTTTTCCCAATTCACCATCGATCTGAATCAACATCGACTTGGATTTATTCTGTTGCAGCGTCTGTGTCGCTAACACGTGTTCCACCTCTGAGGTTCCGATGCCAAAAGCCAAGGCACCAAAAGCCCCGTGTGTTGCTGTATGCGAATCACCGCAGACGATCACCATGCCTGGTTGGGTGATCCCCATCTCCGGACCAATCACATGCACAATCCCCTGATCTTGATGAGAAAAATCATACAACGTCACACCAAACTCTTCACAATTCTTCTTTAACGTGTCCATTTGGATCCGTGACGTCTCTTCAACCAAAGACCACTCTTTGGTGCGCGTTGAGACATTGTGGTCCATGGTCGCGATGGTTTTATTCGGCCGACGGACTTTCCGTTTGCTAAAGCGTAATCCCGCAAAAGCCTGGGGACTGGTGACCTCATGGACCAAGTGCCGATCAACGTAAATGAGCGAAGTCTCGTCTTTGCTTTCATGCACCAGATGAGCATCCCAAATTTTATCGTACATCGTTTTTGACATCATTCACCCTGACTGACTTACAATAATTTGCGGATCACCGTCTGTAAAATCCCGCCGTTTCGAAAATAATCGATTTCAACTGGCGTATCCAGACGGGATTTGCAAGAAAACTCAAGCGTTGATCCATCGGCGCGTTTTGCCGTCACTTTGATTTGATCGGCGGGTTTCATGCCCTCGCTGATCCCTTCAAAATCAAAAACCTCATCACCCTTGAGCCCTAAATTCTGCGCCGATTGACCATCGCTGAATTCCAAAGGTAAAATTCCCATTCCCGCCAAATTACTGCGATGGATCCGTTCATAGCTCTCTGCAATCACGACCCTCACTCCAAGCAAAGCAGCACCTTTCGCCGCCCAATCGCGGCTGGATCCGGTCCCATATTCTTTACCAGCAATCACGATGAGGGCAATCCCTTGTTTTTGATATTCTTGCGCGGCATCAAAAATGGAGGTCTTTTTTTGACTCGGGAAATGGATGGTCCAAGACCCTTCCGTTCCCGGCGCCAATTGGTTGCGCAGACGAATGTTCGCGAACGTCCCTCTGGTCATCACTCGGTCATTCCCCCGACGAGAACCATAGCTATTAAAATCTTTTGCTTCAACACCTATCTCGATCAAATATTTTCCCGCGGGACTGTCTTTGGCAATGGCCCCTGCTGGAGAAATATGGTCGGTAGTGATGGAATCCCCAAGCTTCACGAGCACCCGGCCGTTTTTAATCGCCTTGATTTTTCCTGCCTCCTTTTTCATCCCTGTAAAAAATGGCGGCTGCTGAATATACGAACTTTCCTTTTTCCAATCGTAAAGGTCTCCAGAGGCCGACTTGATTTTATTCCAATTGTCCGTCCCTTCGGTCACATGCTGATAACGCTTGCGAAAGGCCTCGACCGTCACGTTCTGGTCGATCAAAGATTTGATCTCTTTGCGCGATGGCCAGATCTCGTCGAGATAAACTTTCTCACCCGATGCATTCACTGCGATCGGTTCCGTGCTCAGATCAATGTCCACCCGGCCAGCAAGGGCGTAGGCAACAACCAAGAGCGGACTGGCCAAATAATTCGCCTTGGTTAAAGGGTTGACCCGTCCTTCAAAATTTCGATTCCCGCTGAGAACACTCGCGGCCACCAGATCCCCCTCTTGAATGGCCTTGGCCACATGATCGGGAAGCGGCCCGCTATTGCCAATGCACGTCGTGCAACCATAACCAATGATATGAAATCCCAATTTTTCCAGATAAGGCATCAATCCAGCTGCCTTCAAATATTCTTCAACGACCTGCGAACCTGGAGCAAGGCTTGTCTTCACGTAAGAAGGAACTTTTAACCCTCGCTCAACCGCCTTTTTTGCTAACAGTCCCGCGCCAATCAACACCGACGGGTTCGACGTGTTGGTACAACTGGTGATCGCGGAAATGACCACTGCCCCATGACCAATCGTCGTGACTTGACCGTTTTTGAATTGAACTGTTTTTTTTGTTTCTTCCGCGCTCAATCCAAACCCACGCTTTTCAACTGCGGCAACGAGTGATTGATTAAAATCGGTTTTCAGATCACTCATGGCCACACGATCCTGTGGACGTTTGGGGCCAGCAAGACATCGCTTCACCATCGACAAATCAAGCTCCAAGACCTCGCTGAATTGGGGAGTCTGGCTCTTAGCGTTATAGAACATCCCTTGTTCTTTCATGTAACGCTCAACCAAATCGACTTGGGCTTCACTGCGCCCAGTCATTCGGTAATAACGCAATGTCTCCTCGTCCACCGGAAAGATACCGATGGTTGCCCCATATTCCGGGGCCATGTTAGAGATGGTGGCCCGGTCAGGCAGCGTCAACGATTGCAATCCCTCACCATAAAATTCGACGAATTTATCGACGACCCCTTTTTTGCGGAGCGTCTGCGTTACAGTTAAAACCAAATCCGTTGCCGTGACCCCTTCAGCCAAACTTCCCCGCAAATGAAAACCAACCACCTGAGGCAACAGCATATAAATCGGTTCTCCGAGCATGACCGCTTCCGCTTCAATCCCACCGACACCCCAGCCAACAACACCCAAACCATTGATCATCGTCGTGTGACTGTCAGTCCCAACGAGACTGTCTGGAAACACTTCAATTTTTCCATCACGATTTTTTTGTAAAACCCCAGATGCGAGATATTCCAAATTCACTTGATGCACAATGCCGGTCCCCGGCGGCACAACGCCAAAATTTTGAAAGGCCTTTTGTCCCCACTTCAAAAATTCATACCGTTCTTGGTTGCGTTCAAATTCTTTACTGATATTGATTTGAAAGGCCTCAGGCGAACCAAACGCGTCGACCTGAACCGAATGATCAATGACCAAATCACAACGCACCTGCGGATTGATTTTTTTATAATCTCCGCCCAGACTTTTCATGGCCTCACGCATGGCGGCCAAATCCACCACACAAGGAACTCCAGTAAAATCTTGCAAAATGACCCGGCCCGGTTTGAAAGCGATTTCTTGGGCTGCTGTGGATTTCGGTGTCCATCCGGCAATTTTTTTGATATCCGCGAATGTCACTTGAAAATCATCAAAATTACGTAAAGCACTCTCCAGCAATACTTTAATTGAGTATGGCAAATGGCCACAATCTAACAACCCTAATTTGGGCAATTGGGTCAAATCATAAATCGTAAAATTCCCGGCTTTCGATTTGAGAGTTTTCTGAACCGCGGTCCTATTTTTAAACTTGTTCATCCCTTTGAACCTTTCCTGTTCCATATGTTATACTTGTCTCATGAAGGTTGAGTTATTATATAGAAAGCCCCTTATGGAGTCAACACTTCGACATATAAAAATCGCGGCGTTGAGCATGAAAGATCGGTTCCTAACATTGCTAAAGTGAGCGAATTTTTAGACGGAAACTCTTGAAGTCACACAAATTTATGTTACAGTAAAAGCAGTCAAACGGTGAATTTCAAAAAAGCCACCGTTCACAAAAAGGTCAGCAGGCATGCGCATTACGATTCTAAATCCATCCTTTGGTGATGATTTTGTGAGGGTTGCCCGTTGGTCGGCCAAATCACGTGGCCGAGTCCAGCGCCATCCAGAATACCTTTTAACTGCCGCCCAGGTTTTGCTTGATGCCGGACACCAAGTGAATTTTGTTGAAGCCGCGGCACGAAATATCCCTCCAGAAGAAACTTATAGCATTGTTGAAAATTTCCACCCTGATTTGTTAGTCATTCATGCGACCACCCCTTCGATCTACAATGACATTGAACAAGCCAAAGAAATCAAACAACGAACCAAATGCAAAGTCGCTTTTGTCGGACAACATGTGACTGCTGAACCGAAAAATACTTTTGAGATCAGCCGCGGTGTCGTCGATTACATCCTTTTACGTGAGTATGATGACAGTTTGCGCGATCTCGCCAATGGACAAGACCCGGCAAAAATACTTGGGATTTGTTGGTGGGACGGCCAGAAAATGATTCAAAACGCGCCAGCCCCTGACGTTGATGTCTCTTCTCTTCCCTTTCCCTCCTGGCAATTGATCCAGCCGGAATGGTATCCGGATGGCGGAAAAAAATTTCCATTCCTGACCCTGATCACCGGCCGCGGCTGTAACAACGCCTGCACTTTTTGCCGTGACCCGCAATTGATGTATGGATACAAATTACGCAACCGAACCGCCCGTCAAGTCGCTGAAGAAATGGAACACGACATACGACTCCACCCGCAGATCCGTGAAATCATGTTTGAGACCGACACCTTTGCCGCTGACCGACAGCACGTCGTTGACGTCTGCCATGAAATCATCAGCCGCGGTATCAATAAAAAAGTTTCCTGGTCCTGCAACATGCGGGTCAATACCGATTTGGATGTCTTACCACTCATGCGTGAAGCCGGATGCCGAATGCTCATGACCGGTTTTGAATTTGGTCATGACGATGGTCTGCAAGCCATCCGCAAAGGCGGTGTCAATGTTGACATGGCGAAAGAATACGCGCTGGAAGCGCATAAACTCGGGTTTACCATTCATGGTTGTTTTATGATCGGCGCGCCTGGCGAAACAAAAGAGACCGCGCAAAAAACCATTGACTTCGCTAAATCCCTTCCTTTAGACACCGTGCAGATCACGGGTGTGGCTGCCTATCCCGGCACATCACTTTACAAATGGGCGAAAGAACACAATTATCTTCGCGCCGATGATTGGCGGGAATGGCTGAACGCGCAAAAAGAACAACGCACTCTGTTAAGTTATCCGCAACTGTCCAGTGTTGAAATTGATGGTTACATCGATAAAGGCTTGAAAGAATTTTATATGCGCCCGAAACAAATGTGGCAGATGTTGATTTCAATCCGATCAATCGGTGATCTGTTGCGTAAACTTCATGGCTTTAAGGCCTTCATTGACTACTTCTTCTCGAAATTCCTAAATATTTTTCGATCACCGGATCGAAAAATATCGACGTCCATTTTGACCACAAATGAATAACATTCCGACATTCTCATTGACAGCACTTTTTGAATTTGTTAAATTAATTCCATAAATAATCCATGAATTGACTTAGATTGAGGAGGAACCAATGGCTCACATTGTGACGGAACCATGTATCAAATGCAGATACACCGACTGTGTCACCGTATGTCCCGTGGACTGTTTTCATGAAGACGCGGAAATGCTCGTTATCGATCCGGATGTGTGCATTGACTGCGGGGCTTGCATACCAGAATGTCCAGTCCAGGCGATTGTCACTGTTGATGACTGCCCAGAAACGCAGAAAAAATTCATTCAGATCAACGCCGAAAAATCCAAGTCGCTCCCAACGATCACGGAAAAAAAGACACCGCTTGCTGAAGGCAAATCATAGCGCACAAATAACATTAAGGTGATTCTCTTGGCAGCGTCGTATGATCACTATAAATCAATTGCCAATCTACCGGACAAGATATCATCAAAAAAGAAAAAACCGAAACTGGTAGCGGTTGTTGATGAAGACAATTGCACAGGCTGTCAAGCCTGTGTTCCTTTTTGTCCGGTTGACTGCATTGAACCTGTCCCTCGCGACAAATACAACATTCCCATCCCTCCGGTGCAAATCCGATTCAATGAGTGCATTGGTTGTTCGGTTTGCGCCCGTGTCTGCTCGAAATTGACTTGGGACGCGATCGAAATGTTGCCCATTGCGAAATTTGAACAAGAGTACGCGATTGAACTGACCGATGAAAAAACGCCTGCCTACGGAATTCCTAAAACCGCGAAATGAACTAGAATTCACTAACTATCCTCAAAACTCATAGGGGTTAACGATGTGGTTTTTCATGATTTCCTGCTATCTTCTAAGTTTGATCACCTTACTCATGCTTTTTGTGGCACTATTCCAATCCTTTGGAAACTTTGCCGTGTTCAGGGCTTCACCGGTCACCTTCATGATTTTAGTCAGTATTGTTTATCTTTTCACCGAAACCCTGGTGATTTTCTTTTTTGTCGGGACCGGTGTCAGCATCAAAGAATACACCCAAAAACAAAACCTTTCTTTAGAATTCCAAAAGGCCTCCTTCAAAATTAAAATGAGTGTCTACCCACCGCTGCTTTTAAATATGCTTTTCATGATCACCCTTTTTATCCTGATCGGGGCGGTGGACACAAAACGCATGGCACCATGGATTTATCATGTGTACTTCATTTTTTGCATCTGGCATTTCTTTTATGCCAAAAAAATCCAACACCAAAGTTTCAAAGATATGACCCAAAATATCCTTTCCATGTCAGGGATCAGCAGCTGATGTATTATCTTGCCAAAATCGCACAAGCCGCCGGGCTCACCATCATCATAGTCAACTTCATAACCTATTTCCCAAAACTGCTTAACTTTAAAATTTTTCTGACTGGCGGGATTCTTTTTCTTTTTGGCTGGATTGTGCAACGATTTTTGCTAAAATCATGAGAAAGAAAAAAGAACGCTTGAAGATCATTTTGAAATTTGATACTGGAGCGGATGGATTTGAAAAAATGATTTGCGTGCTGGCGATCGGGGCGGTAGCGGTCTTGATGTGCGGCACTTACTTTTTGCTGTTCGAATATAAAAAAATCCTTCCTTAAACAAAATGGCCAAAAATATTTTTCAAAAACTTAAAAGTAAGTGGGGTATCACCAGCGACCTACAACTCTTTATCATCATGCTGGTCTTCTCGCTGGCAGGCGGCTCAATCAGCTTTGTTCGTAAACCGATTTTTCTGGCCCTGGGGATCCAACCGCATCACCCTCTCTGGCTAAAAATCATTGTTTACATCCCGCTCATTGTTCCTTTATACCAATTCTTCCTGATTTTTTATGGAACACTTTTAGGTCAATTTCCATTTTTTTGGCAAAAAGAAAAAAAGCTGGCCAAAGCCCTCTATCGCCTACTGCAAAAAGTCATGCCTTTAGGGGACAGCCCCTAAAGGGACACCTCATAATCATCCCTTCCAAACATAAAGCATCAGATAAATCAAGACACCGGTCAAGGAGACATACATCCAAACCGGAAAAAGCCATTTGGTGATCATTGTGTGGCGACGATAATCCTTTTTGATAGCAAACCATACTGCAGTACAAGAAACCGGGACCACCAAGGCCGCCAAAGGAACGTGCGTGATTAAAATCAAAAAGTAAATAGATCTTAAAAATCCTTGGCCTTGATAACGGGTAGGGGCACAGTGGGTGTGATAATAAATGTAGGAGTACAAAAAGGCCGCGGAAACAAATAAGGCCGTGATCATGCATATTCTATGCTTCCTGGCATTCTTGGCCCTGATCGCCAGCCAGCCTAATGACAGAAAACACGCGGAAAGCGCGTTAAGACTGGCATTCAATGCTGGCAACTCATGGACATTCATCGTTTTGAACTTTTAAGAAGAAGTGCCATATCTTTAAATAATTTTTGAATCTCACCATCATTTGTCCCATCATAATAACCCCGGATCTGCTGTTTTCTGTCGACCAAGACGAAATAAGCACTATGAAAAACAGGCTCTTCCACAGACCCAAGTTTAAAACTTTTGACCGCTAAATCTTTGATCTCTTCGATCTTTCCGGTGAGAAAATGCCAGCGATCAAAATCGGCATGAAACCGTTGACCATATTCCTCAAGGATGGCTGGGGTATCATAGTCGGGGTTGACGCTGATCGAAATGAAACTCACATTCTTTTCAAGCGCGAAAGAACGATGCAGAGACGCCATATTTTTCGTCATCAAGGGACATATCCCACCACAGGATGTAAAAACAAAATCCGCGACCCAAACCCGTCCATTCAAATCAGATAATGCGAACGGCTTTCCCTCACTGCTCGTCAGATGAAAATCCTTAACATCATTGAAGACCGGAAGATCTCTTTGCTTACCGTGCTTAACATAGATCAAAACCATCAAAGCACTTGCGCTAAAAAACAAAAAAACGGCCAGGATTATTAACGAGTAAATTTTTTTTCTCATTTGATGAAATTCAAGTCAACGCAAAGCAGGATTAACAAAATTGGCAAGTAAAAAACCGAAGTCTTCAGGACCTCATGGGCGTCTTCAAGGCTTTTGCTGAAAAATAATAAAAGGCCTTGAAATAAAAAATACCCACCAAGGAATAAGGCCCCCCAAAAGTAAAGTGGTCCAGAAATGCCCAGCCAGGTCAGACTTAACGAAATGGGAATCAAAACAAACGAAAAAATAACAATTTGCCAGCAGGTGCTTTTCCCGTCGGGATGAACAACAGGAAGCATTTTAAAACCTGCCCGTCGATAATCTTCTTTTAGCATCCAGGCAATGGAATAAAAATGCGGATGCTGCCAAGCGAAAAGGATCAAAAAAAGAACGATAGCACCCAATGAGATCTCACCAGTTGCCGCCACCCAACCCCCCACCGGTGGCAATGCCCCGGGGATGGCTCCGATGCTGGTATTGAGCCAACTCATCCTTTTCATCGGGGTATACACCAAGGCATAAAGAAATGCCGTTAGCAGACTTAAAAACGAACATAAAAGATTGATTTGCCACCAAAGTAAAA